>CABYNK010000019.1 GCA_902520355.1 uncultured Pelagibacteraceae bacterium | reverse complement strand
TTTGCTCCATCAAACACTGGTGTTGATATCGCTATTCCATTTTGAAGATTTTCACACAAATCCTCAAACTCTGTTTTATTTAATTTATCAACTTTTTGATTATAGATTTCTTCACCATAAACAGATTTTAAGAAGTTTGATATCTTTTCAGTTTTTTCCAACTTTTTATGATTTTCATTGACTAAATTTTTTACTTGTTCTCCAAATTCTTTACATGCCCAACCTAAATGTGTTTCTAAGATCTGACCTACATTCATACGACTTGGAACTCCCAAAGGATTTAAAACTATATCAACTGGTCTTCCATCCTCTCTGTATGGCATATCCTCAACGGGCACAATTTTACTTACTACTCCTTTGTTACCATGTCTTCCAGACATTTTATCACCTGGTCTTAATCTTCTTTTAATTGCAACAAAAACCTTAACCATTTTCATAACACTTGGCAGAAGATCGTCACCACTTCTAATTTTTAGAACTTTATCCTCAAATCTTTCAATAATATCTTGTTCAGCTTTATTATATTGATCTTTCAATTGAGCTATTGCAGCATCTTTTTTTGAATTTCCATCCGTAATTTTAAAAACATCAGTAATTGTTAAATTATTGATAGTTTCAAAATCAAGTTTTGTGCCCACGTCAATATTTCTTATTTTTTTTGTTAAAGATGAACCTGATAAAATTTGAGATGCTCTTTGCTTAATACTTCTTTCTAAAATTTCCTCCTCAACAATTTTATCTTGTTGAACTTGTTCAATTTCAGCTCTTTCGATTGTTATGGATCTTTCATCTTTTTCAATACCGTGTCTATTGAATACTTTTACATCAACTACTGTTCCACTACTTCCTCTGGACATTCTCAAAGACGTATCAGTTACATCTATTGCTTTTTCGCCAAATATTGATCTTAACAATTTTTCTTCAGGTCCTGAAGCTGAGTCACCTTTTGGTGTAACTTTGCCAACTAAAATGTCTCCAGCATTAACTTCAGCTCCAATGTAAACTATACCAGACTCATCAAGATTTTTTAAAGCCTCTTCATTAACATTTGGAATATCTCTTGTAATTTCTTCCTCACCTAGTTTAGTATCTCTAGCCATTATTTCGTATTCAACAATGTGAACAGATGTAAATACATCATCTGTTACACATCTTTCAGAAATCAAAATTGAGTCTTCAAAATTGTATCCTTGCCAAGGCATAAATGCTACAGTAACATTTTTCCCTAAAGCTAATTCACCTAATCTAGTTGACGGTCCATCAGCAATAATATCACCTGTTCTAACTTTATCTCCTACTCTAACTAGCGGTCTTTGATTAATACAAGTGTTCTGATTTGATCTTTTGAATTTTTGAAGATTATATATATCAACACTTGATTTAGTAAAATCTGTTTCCTCTGTAACCTTAACAACAATTCTTTTTCCATCGATCTTATCAACTAGTCCATCTCTCTTTGCTACGATTGTTACGCCTGAATCAAGTGCAACATCGCTCTCGATACCTGTACCAACTAGAGGAGCCTCTGGTTTTAATAATGGAACTGCTTGTCTCATCATGTTTGATCCCATCAAAGCCCTGTTAGCATCGTCATTTTCTAAAAAAGGAATTAAAGAGGCTGCTACTGATACTAGTTGTTTAGGGGATACGTCGATGTAATCTATCGTTTCAGGTTTTGATAATAAAAAATTTAAATTTTGTCTACAGGATACAAGTTCCTCAACAATCTTATTATTTTTATCCAGTTTAGTGTTGGCTTGCGCGATTGTATATTTAGTCTCTTCCATCGCAGATAGATACTCAACTTTGTCTTGAACTACTCCATCTTTAACTCTTTTGTAAGGACTTTCGATAAACCCATATTTGTTAATTTTAGCGTAAGTAGATAAACTATTAATCAAGCCAATATTTGGTCCCTCTGGAGTTTCTATTGGACATATTCTTCCATAATGTGTTGGGTGAACGTCACGAACTTCAAATCCAGCCCTCTCTCGGGTTAAACCGCCAGGTCCTAATGCTGATACTCTTCTTTTGTGGGTAATTTCAGATAAAGGATTTGTCTGATCCATAAACTGAGATAACTGCGAGCTTGCAAAAAAATCTTTTAATGAAACTGTAAGTGGTTTAGCGTTAATTAAATCTTGTGGCATAGCTGATTCAATATCAAGAGTAGTCATTTTTTCTTTTATTGCTCTTTCCATACGATAAACACCAATCCTTGCTTGATTTTCAACAAGCTCTCCAACTGATCTAACTCGTCTGTTACCTAAATGGTCAATATCATCTACTTCATCCTTACCATCTCTAAGATCGAGCATTTTGTGAATTATTGCGATGATATCGTCGTTTCTTAAAATTGTAATTTTATCAGAGCACTCTAAATTCAATCTAGAATTCATTTTTACTCTACCAACATCAGATAAGTCATATCTATCAGAACTAAAAAACAAATTATTAAATATTTGGGTTGCTATCTCAATTGTTGGTGGTTCACCAGGTCTTAACATTTTATAAATTTCAGTAATTGCCTCATCTTTAGTATTATTTTTATCATTAAATATCGTAGTTAATAAATAACCACCTTTGTTGATTGAATTAGTAACAGAAATATCGAGAGAATAAATTTTTGCATCTAATATTTGTTGAATAATGGTTTCATTCAATTCAGTTCCAATCTTAAAAGTACCGCCCTCTTCATCACTTATCTTAATATCTGTGTGTAAAAATTTTCCATACAGAGACTGTTCTGAAACTAAAATATTTTTCAAACCATCATTTGATAATTTTTTTGCATTTAAATAATTTATTTTATCACCCAATTTTATTACAACTTTTCCAGTATTTGCATCAATGACTTCCTCTGAAAAATTTTTTGCTTTATAATTTTCTGGATTAAATTTTGTTTTCCATTTTTGAGAGCTAGTATCATATGTAAATTTTTCATTTTCATAAAACTCATTTGCAATATCTGATTTGGTAAAACCTAAAGCTAGTAATAAAGATGAAGCGAGGATCTTCTTTTTTCTATCAATCTTAAAATATAGAAAATCTTTTACATCATATTCAAAATCTAACCACGAACCTCTATTAGGAATTACACGACAATTAAATAATAATTTACCACTCGCGTGAGTTTTACCTTTATCATGATCAAAGAACACCCCTGGACTTCTATGCATTTGGTTTACTACTACTCTTTGCACACCATTAGTTATAAAAGTTCCGCTATTAGTCATCATTGGAACTTCTCCCATGTAAACTTCTTGTTCTTTTGCAGATAAAATGTCTTTAGTATTATTTTCTTGATTTATTTCGTATACTACTAGTCTAAGTGTACATTTTAAAGCTGAAGAATATGTTAGCCCTCTAGCGATACATTCTTCAACATCAAACTTTGGTTTTTCCAATCTATATGAAACATATTCTAAAGTTGCCTTATCATTAAGGTCTTCAATTGGAAAAATGCTTTTAAAAACTCTATCAAAACCTTTTGTTAATTCTAAATTTTCAGTATTAAAATCTGTTAACTCTTTATAAGAATTTTTTTGAACTTCTATCAAGTTGGGGATTGATAAACTTTCTTTTAGTTTACCAAAACTTTTTCTGATATTTTTTTTTTCAGTAAATGATATTTGCATCAATGTTTAACACTGATTAATAAAATTAATCAGAGCTAAAAAAATCCTTTTTAATTTATTTAAGTTCTACTTTAGCGCCTGCAGCTTCTAACTTAGCTTTTATTTCTTCTGCTTCTTTCTTTGGAACACCAGTTTTTACTTCTTTGGGTGCTCCCTCTACTAAATCTTTAGCCTCTTTTAAGCCTAGAGAAGTTGCTGCTCTTACTTCTTTAATAACATTTATTTTCTTATCACCTGCAGAAACTAACATGATAGTAAAATCATCTTTATCTTCTGCTGCTGCTGCTGCACCTGCTGCTGCTGGCGCTGCTGCTGCCATTGGGGTAACACCCCATTTTTCTTCTAGTTGCTTTGAAAGATCTGCTGCTTCAGCAACAGTCAAACTTGATAAATCTTCTATAATTTTATTTAGATCAGGCATTTTCTACTCTTTAGGTTGTGTTTCAGAATTTTCTGTGGGTAAACTACTCATTTTTTCCGATCGTGCAAGCAAAATACTGACTAATTTTGATGCAGAAGCATTCAAAATACCTACAATATTTGCTCTTGCTTCATCTAAAGTTGGTAAACTAGCTACATTTAATACTCCAGCTTGATCTAAGACCTCATTTTCCATGATTCCACCGATCAATTTCAGATTCTCATTATCTTTAGCGAATTTTGATAAAATTCGAGCTGACATAATAGCATCCTCTCCAAATGCTACTGCGGTTGGTCCAGTAAATAATTTTGATAAATCTTTACATTTAGTTTTTTCTAAAGCTAATTTTGTAATTCTATTTTTAGTAATTTTAAAAACAATTCCATGTTCTCTCATTTTTGATCTTAACTCATCGAGTTGAGGCATCGTTAAACCTTGATAATGAGTTACCATTACTGCTTTACTATTTTCAAATTGTGCAGTCATTTTAGTTATATAATTCTTTTTTTGTTCTTTGTTCATCATAAAGAGTTAGATACTTTTTCCTAATTTTAATTTATACGAAACACCCATTGTTGAAGTTATAAAAGCTGATTTTACTAATTCACCTTTCACAGTGTTATTAGACTTTTCTTTTTCAAGAGTATCAATAATAGCATTATAATTTTTAATTATTTTTTCATCAGTAAAAGATTTTTTACCAATACTTACACCAATATTTCCATCCTTATCGTTTCTTATCTCCACTTGACCAGATTTTGCATCTGATATTGCGGTCTTTAGATCTTCAGTAACAGAGCCTAGTTTTGGATTGGGCATTAAACCCTTTGGACCAAGAACTTTTCCTAATTTAGATAATTTAATCATCATTGAAGGTGTACAAATTAATTTTTCGAAATTAATATCCCCATTTTTAATTTTTTCAATAAAATCATCACTCCCAACAATATCTGCTCCAGCTGATTTTGCATCAGCTAATTTTGTTTCTTCACAAACTACTGCAACTTTTACTTTTTTACCTGAGCCACCTGGAAGATTAACTACAGTTCTAATATTAATTTCATTTTTTTTTTGTTTATTATTGATCTGAAAACTTAAATCAATAGATTCATCAATTTTTGTTGTGCAATTTTTTTTAATTACAGAGATTAACTTCTCTATACCTTCTGCAGATAATTCAGATGTTTTTTCTGGTAATTTTTTGAATCTTTTTGATGGCATTAATCTTTAACCTCAATTCCCATAGATCTTGCTGAGCCTGCAATAATTTTTACTGCTTGCTCTAAATCTATTGCATTCAAATCGTTCATCTTTTGTTTAGCAATTTCTTCAGCTTGTTTTTTTGTAATAGAAGCCACAATATTTCTGCCTGGTTCTTGTGAGCCACTTTTTAATTTGGCAGCCTCTCTAATAAAGAATGAAGCAGGAGGTGACTTAATTTTAAAATCAAACTTTTTATCTTTATAAACGGTAATCTCAACTGGAACAGGTTTTCCTGCTAAAGATTTTGTTTTGTCATTAAAAGCTTTACAAAATTCCATTATATTAACCCCACGTTGCCCTAAAGCAGGACCAACTGGTGGTGCTGGATTAGCTTGACCACCTTTAATTTGTAATTTTATAAACCCACTTATTTCTTTTTTTGCTGCCATTAACTTATTTTCTCCACTTGATTATACTCTAGTTCAACTGGTGTTGGTCTTCCAAATATAGAAACAGAAACTTTTAATCTTGACTTCTCTTCATCAATTTCCTCGACCATTCCACTAAACGAAGCAAACGGTCCATCCACAACTTGGACTTTTTCACCAACGCTGTACTCTATACCAGATTTTGGCTGTGCTACACCATCTTTTATTTGACCTAAAATCTTCTCTATCTCTTTATCTGATACTGGCACTGGAATACCTTTTGTTCCTAAAAAACCACTTACTCTCTTTATATTTTTAATCATGTGATAAATACTGTTGTCCATTTCACTTTTAATAAGAACATAACCAGGAAAATATTTTTTTTTTCTTTGAACTCTTTTGCCTCTTTTAACCTCAGTAACATCATGAGTTGGGACAATTATTTCATCAAATTTATCTGATATTTTTGCTTTTTCTGCTTCTTCTTTTATTAAACCAGCAACTTTATTCTCAAAGCTTGAATGTGATTGAACTATATACCAGTTTTTCATTATAAACTCACTTTTAGTAAAAGTTCTAAGAAAAACTTTAAAACCTGATCTAATAATAAGAAAAATAATGACATCACAACTGCCATTGCAAATACCATCAATGCACCTTGAATTGTTTCTTTACCGGTAGGCCAACTAACTTTAAAAGCTTCCTGTTTAACTTCTTGAATAAATTTAATCGGGTTTTTCATAATATAATCTGGTTTATCAATTGGCAGGAGCGGAGGGACTCGAACCCTCAGCCTCCGGTTTTGGAGACCGGCGCTCTACCAATTGAGCTACACTCCTATATAGAGTTTACTCTATAATTTTAGTTACAACTCCAGCGCCTACAGTTCTTCCACCTTCTCTAATTGCAAAGTTAAGTTTTTCTGACATTGCAATAGGAGTTATTAATTTAACTGTAAATTTAGCATCATCACCTGGCATAACCATTTCAGTACCTGCTGGTAATTCAACTTCACCTGTTACGTCTGTAGTTCTAAAATAAAATTGTGGTCTGTACTTAGTAAAGAATGGAGTATGTCTTCCACCCTCTTCTTTTTTTAATACATAAGCTTGAGCTTCAAATTTTGTGTGTGGTGTAACTGAACCTGGCTTACAAAGAACTTGTCCTCTCTCAATATCAGTTCTTTCTACTCCTCTTAAAAGAACACCAACATTGTCACCTGCTTCACCAGAATCTAATAGTTTTCTAAACATTTCTACACCCGTACAAACTGATTTTTTTGTTTCTCTAATACCAACTATCTCTATTTCATCGCCAGTTTTTAGTACACCTGACTCAACTCTTCCTGTTGCAACTGTTCCTCTTCCTGAGATTGAAAAAACATCTTCAACTGGCATCAAGAAATCTTTATCTTTTGGTCTGTCTGGTTGAGGAATAAATTCATCAACATTTTTCATAAGTTCTAAGATTGATTTTTTTCCAATCTCTTCATCTCTTCCCTCAACTGCTGCAAGTGCAGAACCTTTTGCTATTGGTGTTTTATCTCCAGGAAACTTATATGAAGTTAATAGCTCTCTTATTTCTTCTTCAACAAGATCAATCATTTCTTTATCATCAACTTGATCTACTTTATTTAAGTAAACACAAATTGCAGGGACTCCAACTTGTCTTGCTAAAAGAATGTGCTCTCTAGTTTGAGGCATTGGACCGTCTGCTGCATTAACAACTAAAATAGCTCCATCCATTTGTGCTGCACCTGTAATCATATTTTTTACATAGTCAGCGTGACCTGGACAGTCTACGTGAGCATAATGTCTTTTTTCAGTCTCATATTCTACGTGAGCTGTAGATATAGTGATACCTCTCTCCTTTTCCTCTGGAGCTTTATCAATTTGATCATATGCAATAGCTTGTGCACCACCAGTTTCAGATAAAACTTTAGTGATAGCTGCAGTTAAAGTTGTTTTACCATGATCGACATGACCAATTGTACCAATGTTACAATGTGGTTTATTTCTTACAAATTTTTCTTTAGACATTACTTTTTTTCCTCACTTTTCAATTTTTAAATTTATATTCTTGGAGCGGGTAAAGGGAATCGAACCCTTACATCCAGCTTGGAAGGCTAGCGTTCTACCATTGAACTACACCCGCACAACCCCAAGAGTATCACTCCATTATTATTAAAAGTATTATTGAATGGTGGAGGGGGAAAGATTCGAACTTTCGAAGACCGAAGTCAACGGGTTTACAGCCCGCCCCATTTGACCGCTCTGGAACCCCTCCCTTAGGGGAAGTGTCCCCTTGTTCAATAAAGCTTCAAACAACATGCGTTTTATATATTTTATTTACCCAATTGCAATACGTGATTTAATAGGAAAATATTCAAAAAAACGTGTAAAACATAGGATTATTTATGAATAAATCATCATTTTTCATTGTTGGCCAACACCCTGTTATTGAGGCTCTCAAAAATCCAAAAAGAAAGGTGCTGAGAGTTTTTTTAACAGAAGAAAGTAAAAAAAATATACACAGAAAAAGTCCAAACAAAAACCTTTTAGATGAAGTAAAGGTTTATTTTAAAACTAAAAAAGAATTAGACAAATATAGCACCAAAGAAAATTTGTTACATCAAGGATATGTTGCTGAAATAGAACATTTGGAAAAACCAATCCTCAAAGAATTTATTAAAAAAAAAAATGATATCACTTTAGTTTGTTTAGATGGAGTAACTGATCCTAGAAATATTGGTGCTTTAATAAGAAGTGCAGCATCCTTTAAGATAGACGGAATTATTATTAAAGAAAGACACTATCCAAATGAAAGTAAACTTATGTATAAAGCTTCTAGTGGAGCAATTGAGTATATAAATATTTTTGAGGTATCTAACATAAATTCCACTTTAAAAAACCTAAAAGGTAAAAATTTTTGGGTTTATGGTTTTGATGGTAATGGTGATAAAGATTTCACAAAAATAGAATGGAAAGGAAACAATATTCTTTTATTCGGTTCCGAGGGATATGGTATGCACCAACACACATCAAAATATGCTGATTTTTTAGTAAAGATAGACATTGATAATAAAGTTGAAAGCTTGAATATCTCTAATAGTGCAGCAATTGTGTTTCATCACTTAAGTTATTTAAAAAAAAAGAGTTGATTAATTAAAGAATTATTAATAATTATTGCGCATGCCCTTGTAGCTCAGCTGGTAGAGCAATTGATTTGTAATCAATAGGTCCGCGGTTCGAATCCGTGCGGGGGCACCATCACTCTATAATTTTAATACAAATACCAATTTACAATTAAAACTTATTACTGACTGATATCTTGGTGTTATGATTTTTTTGATCACTTAAAAAATCGAAATTTGAGTTAATTTTAAAATCATAGTTATTTATTTTGTTAATAAATCCTAAACTTGATGTATTTGAATTATCGATCTCAAATGAAAATTTCATATCATCAATAGGAACATATCCTATCAATAAATAAAGCTCGTTGTAAAAACCTTTTCCACTTGCTCCAAATCTTTCGAAACTTGTTACAACAGACCAACCTGTTATTGAAGTTATATCGAAACCATAACCTATCCTGTAGTTATGTTTGGACTTATTATTTGTACTATAATTATAGCCAGTGCCTTGGTCATTTCTGTAAATAAACTCTGCGTTTGATGATGGACTAAAATCTCCAACATATTCAATTCTTCCGTGATGATTGGTTGTTCTTTCCTCTTGCTCATTTTCTGTATCAAAAAGAAAACCAATTGTAGCTAAAGCTGTTTTTATGTTTTGATCTTTATAAATTAATGCGTCAGCCAAACTATCACCTATTGTAGTTTTTTCACTAAATTCTCTTAATTTTGTGTAACCTAAATCTATTTTTATACCTGGACTTAAATTCAATTTTTCATCATGCAATCTTTTTCCAAAATTAATCGAACCAAATATCTGTTGTCCAGCTCTATCACCTTTTAAGGTATTGTTATTAATTACTCTTCTGTGATTGATGTCTAATAAACTAAATCCAATAATACTATCAGTAAAAGACTCGTTATTTTGGAATTTTGTACTATACATAGCGATGCTGTATGTATCTGTGCTTAAGTTTGTACCTTTGTTTCCAATGTTAACATCATCATTACCATATTGAAATACATAACCATACATTTCATCTCTATCCTCCTCTTTAATTCTATCTGCACCAATAGAAATACCATAACCATGAATATCTCTAGAGGATCCACTTATTGCACTTTTTCTACCTAAGCTTACTCTTCCCTCGCTCCACTGAAACCAATCATCACTACTATAGGTTCTATCTTTTTCTTTTTTAAGAGATTCTAAAGCACTTACTAATCTTGCGATTTTTTCATTTGTAAAATCAATTTCTGCATTAAGGTTATTTAGATTATCTTTGTTTTTATGTCTTCTTAACCATTCAGTCCTATGAAATATCGGAAGAGTATTATTTCTAATTATACGTTTAGCAGACTCAACATTTGCCTCGATAATAGCTTTTACATCAGCATTAGCAGATGGATCAGCACAAGTTATTGTACCTGCACAATCAATATCAAATTCATGGATTTGATTGTCATTACCTGCATCATCATTATCTCCATCGTCACTAGTTACAAAAATTTTTGTAAAATTTACAGCAAAAATAAAACCCATTAAATTATTTACAAGATTTGAGTCTGACGGTGATGTTAAAGAAAATGTTTCAGTCGTAGAGGATAAAGTGGTTATATCATATGGAGTGGTTAAACTAAATTTTTGCATCAGTCCACTATTTCTCTGATTTCCAGTTAAGAACAATTGAGTTCCATCAGGATTAAATTGAATATCTCTCATATTATTTTCAAAACTCTCTAATGAGTCTGAAATTCCTCCAGGGGTAACTCCAGATCTAAGATCAAAAGGAGTAGCTAAATCATATTGTCTTATTTTATGTTTTTTCTTTCCCCCTACAAACATTCTTGTACCGTCTGGTTTAAAATCTAAAGTTCTTACTTGATCCTCAGCACCTGTGCCATCGACGTCTACTTCATATATTTTTTCACAAACTAATGTGGTTGAGTCCCAAGGAGTATTTAATCTAAATTGAAAAACTGCAACACCAGGGTTTCCACTAAAATCCTTATTAGTAGTTATAAACATCCGAGTACCATCTGGCTTAAATTCAATTGCATGAGGAAATTCCATATGATCGTCTCCTCCTGCTCCATCACATGCTAATGCAGTTCCTTTTGGTTTACCTCCTGTAAAAGAAATTGTTGCTGTGCTTATATCAAATGGTTTACTAAGTGAATATTCGATCATATAAGCTTTTTGATCATCATAACGATTGGTTATATACATTCTGGTACCATCAGTCTTAAAGTTTATTCCTCTAATACCAGGAGTATCTAATGCTACATTTTTTGTTTGTACAAAAGTAAATTCAGCAAAAGAATTCGAGATCAATAAAGTGCAAAAAAATAAAACAAATAAGAAAACTTTTTTCATTTTAAAATTTTTCATAAAAATAAGCATGAACTAGTCTTGTTTTTTTTTGTTCACCTATCTTAAAATTACTTTTTTTAGTCGATTTACATTCAAAGTTAACTTCCGGCATATAACATAAAAACCAAAAACTGTTAATATCTTCTTTTAAATTCTTATACTCGTAGAAATCTAATTTTTTTTTAATACCTGATCGGATATTTGTTAAATAATTCATTATATAAAGTGAGGTTTCTCTAGGATTATATAAAACTACATTTTTATTATCACTTTTTTTAATTTGGGCTAAGACAAGATTAAATTCTGGTTTGGTTTTAGGTCTTTCAAAAATTTCTATTAAATGATTTCCAAGTGTGAATGAAATTAATATTGAAATTAATATTCGTCTTAAATAAAGATTTTTTAATTCGTTAAGCAAACAAGATATTAATATTAATATTGGTATTATAATAAATATTATATATCGGTCATGTAAAACTGGAGTTTTTAAAATTCCATACACTAGAGGTATTAAATATGAAAAAAATATTAAAATTAGAAAAAATAAATAGTTATTATTTTCTAAAAATATTTTTTTTCTATTTTTAATAATTAGGAAAACTAATAATAATAGATAAGAATATCCCATTATTTTAGAGCCAAAAAATCTTGGAAAATATAGTCCGTCTAATACATTAATTATATCAGATGATAAAACATAATTATCAAATGAAATTTGAAACAAAATATAATTAAAATTAAATAATAAATAAAAAATGCAGATAAATGGAACAGAAATGTTAAATTGTAAAAATTTTTTCTTAAACAAAAAGTACTTGTAGAATACAAAAAAAAACTGCGAAAAAAAAATTATTAAAGAAAATGGATTTGTAGAATAATTAAAAACAGAAAAAAAAATAAAAAAGATTGTGTTTTTTTTTCCGTTTTCAACTTCGTTGCATATTTTGAGAAAAAAATAGATATTTAAAGCACTGGAGAGTAATAATAGTGCATAAGGTCTGACTTCTTGTGAGTACTTTATCGTATATATACTTAAGCATGCCAATATAGCTGCTAATAAAAAAGAATTATCCCTTTTGACTTGGTAAGTAATCGGCCCAATGATTATTAGAAATATAGAGCCGAATATTAAAGGTAAGTATCTTGCAATTTCGGGATTATAACCAAAAATATCTAAAAAATATTTTAAGGCTAAATTAAAAAGTATTGGATTATGATAATCATATTTTTGTCTTTGAAAAGTTTCATCCCAAGATAATTCTGGATCAGCAATCCAAAAAGACTGCATCTCATCTAACCAAAAATCTTCAAAATTTATTTGATAAAATATATTAAGAAATCCAATAGTAACAAAAAAAAAATATAAAAAAATTTTATTTAGTTTTAGATACTTTAACATCTAATATATCTATTTAAGAAGTTTCTCTTCTTAATTGTTCAATCTTAATTTTTTTTTGAAGACTTCTATTTTTGTCATACATAAGGTTAAATTTTATATTTTGTTTTGTTTTTACAATAATATCTTTAGCATTTCTTACTTCAATATTGTCAGCTACGGCACTAATTGGTCTTTTTTTTGGATTTAAATTTTTGATAGTTATTTTTGATTTATGACTTACAACTTTTCCTTTCCACCTTCTGGGTCTAAATGGACTTATTGGAGAGATAGATAACTTTTTTGAATTTAAACTTAATATTGGTCCATGCACTGATAAATTGTAAGCAGTGCTTCCTGCTGGTGTTGATACAAGGACACCATCGGAAACTAATCTTTTAATAACTTGTTTTGAACCATGATTTATTGACAATGAAGCTGCCTGCCTACTCTGTCTTAAAATTGAAACTTCATTAATTGCTAAATATTTTCTAATTTGATTTTTGTTATTTTTCACAGTCATTTCCAATGGAGAAATAGAAATAATGTTAGATTTGTGTAAATTCTTGATTATTGTTTTTGAAGAAAATTTATTCATCAAAAAACCATAATTTCCAGAATTTACTCCATAAAATAATTTTTTTGATTTTTTATATTTTTTTAATGTTTTCAGCATAAATCCATCACCACCAATAACTATTATTATATTAGCTCTAGGAGGTTCAGACTTATTTAATATTTTAACTAGAGAATTTTTAATTTTTTGTGACTTTAAATTTTTATCAGAAATAATTTGCATATTTTTCATTTAATGGTGCCCTCGGCCAGACTCGAACTGGCACTCCGCAAGCGGCAAGGATTTTAAGTCCTTTGTGTCTACCAATTTCACCACGAGGGCATGAGTTAATTTCATGAGTGTTTATGCTAATATTTATAATTGAACAAGGTTAATAAGTAAATTTTTTTTATTTTATCTCCCTAGTTTCTAGTCTGTTTCTAGTTATCCTATAAAGTCCTATATAGATATTATTTTAATATAGGTAAAAAAGCTAATTGTAATATTTCTCTTCTGGTGTAATTTTTTTTTTTGGGCTTTTCTTCTATAATTTCATCATCATAAAGGTATGAAAGAATTAAATTTGCCGGTCTCCACCATAAATATAACATTCCTCCAAGACTATATTTAATCATAAATTGAATAGTCTTTTCTCCTGCATGTGGAAGCATAAATTCTAATACTTTTTCTAATTCTTCTTTTGAAATTTTTTGTTTCCGATATGCCATTACATATGGAAATATATTAAAAGTTCCTGAGGCAATTCCGCCGTACATACCCCCTAATGCAAGCTCTGTAGCATCTATCTCACCCTTCATAAGTAGTTTGGCATTTTTCTGTGCTAAATCAGTTATCTCTTCATTAGTTATTCCAGCAGGAATGATTCTTGGATCATTAATTTTTTCTGCAACTTCATCTGAAACAATAAAAATAGTATCAGGATTTTTTTCCATTTCTGTCTCAACATATTGCTTGTTAAATGTTGTCTTATATTGAACCTGTATACTCTCGCCTGTAACGTCATTTGTATAAGTTGAGTCTGATCCTGGATGGTTTATTTCAGGATGAGGATTTGCTGTCCAATTATCTCCATCAGCATTTTCTCTTTTATCCATTAAAACCTCAAACATTTTTCCCTTAATGTTTTTATCAATTAAACTATGCAGTTGTTCAGAATTATATCCATTAAGGTGATCTGCAATTTCTCTTGGAGATGCATTAGTGCTAAGTTGCTCTGGAAAGGACAATTTAACTGCAGTTAAAAAAATTTGCCCCATTGGACCTTCTAAGAATTCAAAATTGTTATCCATTAGATGTGCTGTTGCAAGTATTGGAAAAATATCCCCACGGATTTCACTTTGATTTAAATCTTTAACTGAAACGTCTCCATTTATAAATGCATATACTTTTCTTCCACATTTTTTTAGTAATTCAATGGGTTTATCTTTTATAAATTTCCATTGGTGGGCAGTTAGTTCCTTGGTAGTTTTATAAATTTCATTAAAAGTATTGAAAGGTATTTTAAAACTTCCATTTTTTTTCATCTCTTTAAAACCAACTAAAAACATTATCCCATAAAGATTAGTGACTAGTAATTCTGCTGGTATCAGTGGGTTAAGTGGACCTGTAAATGACGAGAATAGAGAAAATGCTGCACTTATCGCCTCCTTAAACAATACTAAAATTGAAAATCCAACCGTAGCAATTGTACCTAGATACTTATATATATTTTCTTTTCTTATTTCATGAAGCCCTACATGATTTGCTATTGCCACAGCCATAGCAATTTCCAAAGCAACAGATATAAATACTCCAATACCCATTTTACCTGGTAAAGCTGCAAAACTTGCATTAATCACGGCAACCAATGTAATTGTTCTGTAAACGCTTTCATCAGTTTTAGGAAATATAATTTTCAATAAAGGATTTAGTTCATCCATAACCGATTCCTGAATACCCCTAATTGAAAAGAGTTTACTTACAGAGGGAAAATATTTTAACCAACTTTTATTTTTGCGGGCTTTTTTCTTTCTTGAAAATAATTTAAATAATGTAAATATGTTCACTGGTTGTTTGAATAAATTGTATAACCAATAGCCAATAGTTCTATTATTATTAGAGCTTCGATCATCTATATTTATTTTATGATTTTATCTCTCTAACGTCTAGTCTACGTCTAGTTATCCTATAATATCCCATAGTTATTTTTGCCTGCAATTTGTATGTACTATCTTACTACTACCAACTCTTTGAGAAACGCAATACATTCTTGGGGTAGAGGTGTTTGATGCTGTCCCATACTTAGCATCAACAATTGCATTAAATATTTCATCACCATGATTATATAAAACCCAAGCAGCGCCCTCCCAGAATTTTTTCAAAAAACTTTCATTATTTGTTTTTTCAATTCGTTGACCATTTGTATCCTCATAACTAAATGTCAAATCAATATCTTCTTTTTCTTTTGCATCTTTTTTTAAAGTATATTCTTGAATTGAAACGTAGTCAGAAAAAGTCTTATCGGTCTTTCCGTAAAGATAATCTTTCTCTATATCCATTGCGATTTTAAAATGTTTGGACATGCATTTGTGCCATTCAGAACCCCAACTAGTGTCATCTTCACTAATACCAAGATTTCTACAAGAATTTTGAGAAAAAGTTCTACTTTTATCACCTGACCAGTCTATTTCCTTTCCATAACAGCCTGACAAAATGAAACCTAAAAATATGAATATTATAATTTTTTTCATAATTGAAATTGTATTATTTTATCCCTCTAGTTTCTAGTTAGTTTCTAGTTTGATGAAATTTATTATTCATATTTTCCAATAAAAATAATTAAAGGTTTTTTTAAAGTATAGGATTTAATGGGATTTAAGACTGTGTGAGACTGTGTGAGACTATAAAATATCTCTACCCTATGTTTTTTAAGTCCTTTGTGTCTACCAATTTCACCACGAGGGCATTTGTGAATTTCATGAGTATTTATGCTAATATTTATATTTCAACAAGATTAATAAGTAAATTTTTTTTATTTTATCTCTATGGCTACTAGTCTGCTACTAGTTATCCTATAAAATCCTATATCATTAAACATAAGTTTAAAATTGGCTAGGAATTTAATTTAATTTCAAGTTTTTTATAGTTTTTAAAAAATGAGGTCATTATTGCTTTCCAAAGTTTTCCATGATTTGGAATTTTGACATGTAGTAACTCATGAACAATTACATAATTACAAATTTTCTTGTTCTTTTTTAATAAATCTGTGTTGAATGTGAAATTACCTCTAGTTGAAACTGATGCCCATTTTTTTTTCATTTTTCTA
>CABYNK010000018.1 GCA_902520355.1 uncultured Pelagibacteraceae bacterium | reverse complement strand
TGTATTTGCAATATTTGCAGGATTTTACTACTGGTTCTCAAAGATGTCTGGTTATGAGTATTCTGAGTGGTTAGGCCAATTACATTTTTGGTTAACTTTTATTGGTGTAAATTTAATTTTCTTTCCACAGCATTTCTTAGGATTAGCTGGAATGCCTAGAAGATATGCTGATTACCCAGATGCGTTTGCCGGATGGAATTACATTTCATCAATAGGTTCTTATATTGCAGTTGCTGGGTTAGCCGTATTTTTTGTAAATTTAATTTATGCTTTTGCAAAAAAGAAAGCTGCAGCTAAAAATCCATGGGGTGTTGGAGCCACAACTTTAGAGTGGACAGTGCCATCTCCACCAAATTTTCATACTTTTGAGGAGCTTCCAAAGTTTGTTGATGATCAAGAAACAGAAAAATCTCCTAGCTAATAATCAGCAGAGCAAGACTGATGGATAATTCAAGAATAAAAAAAAGAAGTTTATCACAAGAAGATTTATTTAATTTTTCTGAATTATTCAAGTTGATGAAACCAAGGGTGATGTCTTTAGTAATCTTCACTTGTGCAGTAGGCTTGTTAACTGCACCAAATCTTGTTTCAACCAAAGATGCAATTATTGGAATTTTATTAGTTTCATTAGGTGCCGGAGCAGCTGGAGCTTTAAATATGTGGTATGAGTCAGATCTCGATGCATTAATGTCAAGAACATGTTTACGACCGATACCTACAGGAAAGATAAATAGAAATCAGGCTCTTATATTTGGAGTGACTTTGTCAATAATTTCAGTAATAGCTCTAGACTATTTTACAAATAGAATTTCTGCAGCAATATTACTTTTAACAATTTTGTTCTATGTCTTTGTGTATACAATATGGCTAAAAAGACGGACACCACAAAATATCGTAATCGGCGGAGCGGCAGGTGCATTTCCGCCTGTGATTGGATGGACAATAGCAACAGGATCTTTAACTATTGAGCCGATATCTTTTTTTCTAATAATATTTTTTTGGACCCCATCTCATTTCTGGGCTTTAAGTTTATATAAATCAGGTGATTATAAGAAAGCAAATATACCAATGCTTCCACTAACAAATGGTGTTGAAAGTACCAAATTAAATATATTTGTGTACTCTTTATTAATGATGCCAGTCATAATGTTTCCATACTTAATAAACTTTGTTGGCTTATCTTTTTTGATACCATCATTGTTATTAACTCTTTATTATAATTTTTTGTGTTATGAGCTATATAACTATAAAAAGAATAAGTTTAACCCGAAAAAAGCAAAATCAATATTTGGTTTCTCAATCTTATATTTGTTTTTGGTTTTTGTATTTTTCTTAATAGACAAGATTGTATGATTGTACCTGATAAAAAAACTAAAAAAAAAAACATTGTAACAGCTTTAGCAATTATCGCTTTTATGATATTTCTTTTTCTATTTACGCTTTATAATACTGGAGTTTTTGATAGAGCAATATGATACAAAAAAAAAATCTTACACCATTGGTTCTTATAGGAATATTTGTATTTATGTTGGGTTTATCCTATGCGGCAGTGCCTTTGTATGATCTTTTTTGCAGAGTAACAGGTTTTGGAGGAACAACTCAAATTTCAAATAGTGCCCCAAAAGTAGTTCTTAATAAAATAGTAAGTGTAAGATTTGACACAAATGTAAATAATTTACCTTGGGAATTTAAGGCAAAATCAAATGTCATAGATGTTAAAGTTGGTCAGGTTAATAAGATAGAGTTTGAGGTTGAAAATTATGGTAATGAACCAACTGCTGGTGTTGCAAGCTTTAATGTATCGCCTGCAAGTTTTGGAAAATATTATAGTAAATTAGGCTGTTTTTGTTTTGAAAAACAAGAATTAAAAGCTGGAGAAAAAGCAACTTACGTAATGACTTTTTACTTAGACCCCGAAATGGTCAATGATCCAAGTGTCAAAAACCTACATGATGTTACTATGTCGTATACTTTTTTCTCGACAGATTATTATAAACAATCATAATTAAAATATGTCAGCTGAAAAAAAACATGATTATCATTTAGTAGACCCAAGTCCTTGGCCTATTTATGTTTCTTTCTCTTGCTTAGTATTAGCTATAGGTGCTGTGTATTATATGCATTCAGATGTTTCATGGGGAATGTATCTTGGATTAGCCCTTCTAATTTATGGTGCTTATATGTGGTTTAGAGATGTGGTCATTGAAGCAGAGCATCAGGGACATCATACTCCAGTAGTTCAAATTCATCATCGATATGGAATGACTTTATTTATCGCTTCTGAGGTAATGTTTTTTGTTGCCTGGTTTTGGGCTTACTTTGATGTTAGCCTTTTTCCAAATGAATTTACGGGCAATGTATGGCCACCCAAAGATATTAAGACTTTTGACCCATGGGATATCCCTTTAATAAATACATTGGTTTTACTATTATCCGGCACAACAGTTACTTGGTCTCACCACTCATTATTAGAAGGAGATAGAAAAGGTTTTATACAAGGATTGGTTTTAACAGTAATTCTCGGAGCATTTTTTACAGCTCTTCAAGCGTATGAGTATCATCATGCTACATTTGCCTTTTCAGATCATATTTACGGTTCTGTTTTTTATATGGCAACAGGCTTTCACGGTTTTCATGTTATAGTTGGAACAATTTTTTTAGCAGTGTGTTTATGGAGAGGAAAATTGGGACATTTTACAAAAGACCATCATTTTGGATTTGAGGCAGCTGCATGGTATTGGCATTTTGTTGACGTTGTGTGGTTATTTTTGTTTGCCGCAATTTATATTTGGGGAAGTTAATTTGATCCTTGAAACATAAGTTTTTATTTTCTGTTTTTATCATTTTCTTTATTCTTGTTTTTGTTGGACTAGGTACATGGCAAATTATTCGTTTAGATTGGAAAAACAATTTAATTTTAGAGATTGAAAATTCGTTAAAAAATCCTCCAGTGGAATTAGCTGAAACAAACAAAGAAAATTTTCTTAAAATTAGAACTTCCGGATCTATCGATTTTGATAAACAAATTTATTTATATAATTTAAATGATACAGGCACGCCTGGTTTTGAAGTAATAAATCCAATTACTATTGGAGATGAGAATTATTTGATCAATAGAGGTTGGATACCATTCGAAAAGAAGGGCACTGAAGAAATTAATATATTTGATCAAGAAAATATTATTGGAACTTTGAAATTACAAGGTAGAAAAAATATCTTCAAACCGGATAATGATTTAGTTGAAAATTACTGGTTTAGTTTAAACAGAGAAGATGTCTTAAAGTTTACAGGGAAAAATTTTTCAAAATACATTATTTATTTAGATGGAAATTATCAGTTTCCTAGACCAAAAAAAATTACTGCAAATATTTCTAATAATCATAAAAAATATGCAATGACATGGTTTTCATTAGCGATTTCAATTCTTTTGCTATATCTATATTTTAGAAAAAAGAATTATTAAATGAATTATATTAGCACCAGGAACAACCAGAAAAACTTTACTTTTAAGGAAGTTTTTCTCAAAGGTCTAGCAGATGATGGAGGACTTTTTGTGCCCAAATCAATTAAACAATATAAAAAAGAGAAATTAGATAATTTAAAAGATCTTAGTTACAATGATTTAGCGGCTGAAATAATTTATCCATTTATAGGAGACTTCATGTCTAAAGAGGATTTAATCTCTATGATTTCAAAATCATACTCAAATTTTAGATCTGATGATGTTGTAAAAATCTCTAATCTAGGCAGTCTAAAAGTTTTAGAACTATTTCATGGTCCCACATTGGCCTTTAAAGATATCGCTATGCAATTAATAGGTAATTTTTATCAATACCATTTAGGTCGTGACCAAAAAAAAATTAATATAATAGTGGCAACTTCAGGCGATACAGGTGCAGCTGCAATAGACGCTTTAAAAGGGAAAAGTAATTTAAATGTTTTTGTATTGCACCCAAATAATAAAATTTCACCAGTGCAAAGAAAACTAATGACGATACATGAAGATAACAATGTATTTAATATTGCGGTAGAGGGCAACTTTGATGATTGTCAAAATTTAGTGAAAGCAATGTTCAATGATGAAAAATTTTCTAAAGCAATAAATATGTCAGGTGTAAATTCAATTAATTGGGCAAGAATAATTGCTCAATCAGTTTATTATTTTTATGCATACTTCAAAGTTGGAAATGGCAAACCTTTATCTTTTTGTGTTCCAACTGGTAATTTTGGAGATATTTATGCTGGTTACTTAGCAAAAAAACTAGGTCTTCCAATTGACAAACTAATCGTAGCTACAAATAAAAATGACATACTTCATAGAGCAATATCAGGTGGTGATTATACTCAAAAAAAGGTTGAGGAAACTAACACTCCAAGCATGGATATACAGATAGCAAGTAATTTCGAAAGACTTTTATATGATGTAAAAGACTGTGACTCTGAAGTTACGAAAGATGTAATGAGTAAAATAAAAAATAATTCCTATAAAATTGATAAAAATGATTTAGATAAAATTAAAAAGAATTTTATATCTGAAATGCTTGATGAAAATGAAACTGTTGAAATGATAAAGACAATTAATAATGAACACAAGATAGTAGTTGATCCGCATACAGCAGTTGGAATTGGTGCAGCAAGAAAACTAGGATTGGAAAAAAATTGCGTTGTTTTATCAACTGCCCACCCATGTAAATTTCCACAAGCAATAGAGAATGCAATCTCAAGAACTGAAGATTTGCCAGATAGTCTCAATTATGTTTATGATAGAAAAGAAAAATTCGAGCTTCTTCCTAATGATATTGAAAAAGTTAAGGGCTATGTAATGAATTCAATATGAAAATAAAGATAAAAGATCAAATACCAGACATAGATATTTTTCATCTTGTTGATGGAGAGCCACAAAAAAATAAATTAAGAGAAATCATTGGTAATGGAAAGATTGTTTTATTCGGTCTACCTGGTGCATTTACATCAACTTGTTCAAAACTTCATCTTCCAGGATTTGTAGCAAATGCAGATAAAATTAAAGCAAAAGGAATAAAAAATATATTTTGTTTATCAGTAAATGATCCTTATGTGATGAATGGCTGGGGAGAGATTAATAATACCGGAGATAAAATAAAAATGTTGTCTGATCCATATTTGTTATTTACGAAGGCAATTGGTGCAGAGGTTGATCGAAATTCAAAAGGAATGGGAATTAGATCTAATCGTTATTTAATGGTGATTGAAAATTTCACACTAATTAATATTCATATTGAAAAAGAAACTAAGGAGTGTGGTTTAACTTCAGCAGAAAATTTACTTAATAATTTATTATAAGTCGGCTGCATCTCTAGCTAGTAAATCTACCTCATTATTTAATTCATCAGTTGAGTGAGCTTTTACCCAGTTCCAGCTGATTTCGAATTCATTATTTAGTAGATCTAATTCTGTCCAAAGATCTTTATTGCTTACATCTTTTTTGTTTGCGGTTTTCCATCCATTTTTTTTCCAATTATGTATCCATTCTGTTATTCCAGATTTTACGTATTTAGAGTCTGTAAAAATTTGGACTTTGCTACCCTTTGGAATTTCTCTTAGAGCTTTTATAGGTGCTAATAATTCCATCTGGTTATTTGTTGTATCTTTTTTACCTCCTTTTATTTCAGTTTTCTTACCATCAATGAATATAATTGCTGCCCAACCACCATTACCTGGATTTCCAATACATGAGCCATCAGTATAAATTTTTATCATCAATTAGAAATAATCTTTGTAAGTTTTTAATTTATTATGAGTTACTAACTTTTGGTAATATTCTCTTGGATTCTTAATCTTTATTAGTGCTGTTTTAGGTGTATTTGTATAATCGTAGAGTCTAGTCAGAAAATATCTTAAAGCAGCACCTCGACAAAGAATATTCAATGATCTTTTTTCTTTTATTGAAATATTCCTTATTTTTTCATAGCCCCTGATTAAGCTCGCCACTTTTTTTTTGTTAAGGTAAAATTTAGAATTTAATTGGTCAAAGCATAATGCATTTATACAAATTGCTATTTCGTACATAAAAAAATCATTTGCAGCAAAATAAAAATCAATTATCCCAGATAATTTATTGTTTTTAAAAAAAATGTTATCAATAAACAAATCTCCGTGAATTATACCTTTGGGTAATTTTTTGGGCCAATTTTTTTTAATATCTTGAAAGTTAATTTTTAAAAATTTTTCTAAGTTTTTAAATTCTCTTGATTTGAACTTAATCTTGTTAAGTAATGGCTTAAGTTTAACCACACTCATAGAATTAAATCTATAAAGATTTATTTTTTTTGTAGATAAATGCATTAGAGCGATTGCTTTTCCTATTTCATAACAATTTTTATAATTTAATTTTTTTTTATCTTTCCCATTTAAAAATGTTACAATACAAGCTGTTTTGTTTTTTAATTTTATCAAAAATTTTCCATTTTTATTTTTGAGTGGTTTAGGGCAATTTATTTTTAGATCACTTAGTTGATCCATTAACTTCATAAAAAAGGGTATTTCTTTTTTTAAAACTCTTTTTTCAAAGATTGTAAGAATAAATTTTTTATTTTTTGATCTTAATAAATAGTTAGTATTTTCTATTCCTTGCTTAATGCCTTTAAAGCTTTTAATTTTTTCTATTTCGAATTTCTTATTTATATAAGAAATATCCTTATTAACTATTTTTGTATATACAGCCATTTTAGTTTAATTTTTTTGGAACTTTAAAAACAACATCTTCTTTAATGATTTCCACTTCATCTATTGTGACTGTAAATCTATTTTTTAATTCATTTATAAAATTATCTACTAAAACTTCTGGAGCAGATGCTCCTGACGAAATACCAATTGTGTTAGAATTTTTAATTAAATCAAATGGAATTTCACTTTTTGAATGTATTAACTGAGAATTAGAACAACCAGATTTTTTAGCAACCTCTACTAATCTCACTGAATTAGAGGAATTTCTACTACCTATTACAAAAAATAAATCACACATTTTTGCAATATTTTTAACTGCCATTTGTCTGTTTGTTGTGGCATAGCAAATGTCTTCCTTCACTGGTTCTTTTATATTAGGAAATCTATCTTTTAAGATTTGAATTATATCTTTTGTATCATCAACAGATAATGTTGTTTGTGTAACATATGAAATTTTTTTATCCTTTTGAGTTTTGTATTCTTTTGCTTCTTCCTCATTTTGAACTAGATCAATAGACCCTTTGGGTAATTGACCCATAGTGCCAATAACTTCAGGGTGATCTTGGTGTCCTATTAAAATTAGATGAAATCCAGCTTTATGAAGATTTTCAGCTTCTCTGTGTACTTTTGATACTAATGGACATGTAGCATCAACATAAGTCATATTATAATTCTTAGCATCCTCTGGTATTTTTTTTGGAACACCGTGTGCTGAAAAAATAACTGGTCTCGTTTTATCTTTAATCTCTTCAAGTTCTTCTACAAAAATAGCCCCTTTATTCTTTAAATCATCAACAACGTATTTATTATGTACGATTTCATGACGAACATAAACTGGAGCACCATATTTTTGAATGGATTTTTCGACAATTTCTATAGCTCTTTCAACACCCGCACAAAAGCCTCTTGGCGCAGAAAGTAATATCTTTAAGTTCTTATTTTTCATTTTTTTCAATTAAATATTCAAGCAATATATGTGGAAAGGTTAAAGACGCCAAACCTATAAATATAATTTTAAGAATTGAACTATTAAAATTATAAGTATTACTTAGTAAATAAAGCCCAATTAAACAAAAAATAGCAGTTAGAATTGTTAGGGGTAAAGCCTTTTTTGTAAAAATTTTAAAACCATTTTTTAGATCATTATTATCCAACTCAAACATCAATGAAATAATATGTCTAATGGAATGCAAAAAACAGAAATAAATCGTAAAAGCTACTAACGGAGAGAAATAGAAGTTGATTATAATTATAGAAAAATAATCTAAAAAAATCGTAAAATTTTTTAATTCAAATTTTTGAGTAAATAATAAAATATTGGATAAAGTTGATATAACTATACCATAAAGTAATACATTATTAGCTTCTACAAAATTTAAAAAATTATAAAAAGATTCATTATCAATTAATAATAATTTGAAAATTGAAATTGTTTCATCGAAGTGAAAATATAATGGAGCAAAAACAATCAAAGATCCTTTAAGAAAAAATAATAATTGATTATAATTAGAATTCTCAGAAATTAAAAATTGAGTGTCTTCTTTCCCAAAATGGTATGAGGCTACTATTAAAAAAATTATTAAAGAAACGTAAGGTATGATTATCCATAAAATTATTATTAACAGAGCAATTAAAATATAAGACAAATAGAAAAATAAAAAATTGTTAAACCCCAGAATTTGAAAAAGTTTTTTTCCTTTTAAATTATCAATAGAACCATGAGATATACCAATGCTCAAAATTAAAAATAAGCAGATTATTGGAGAAACTGTAAGAATATTAAATTTAAAAGCTATTAAAGTAAAAACATTACAAAGTAAAAAAAAAACAAAAGAATGATTAAAGTTTATTTTTTTAATTTTGTAATTCATTTGTAAACATGACTAGTAAAATAATGCTTTAATAAAAGTTAATTTAGGCATTCTAAAAATTATAGATAATTCGTCAAAAAAATTACTTTTATTAGACAAAAATTTTATAACAGTCTTTGGTGAAGCCTTAAACATTTTAAAAAATATATCAGGCATTTTTTCAGGATGTTTTTCAAGAACTCTAAGAAATATTTCATCTAAAAATTGGTATTTTGTATCAATTTTATATTTTTTAACATTAGAAATATTCTCAATATTCTCTCTAATATATTTACTGTGTTCCTGTATATTGAGAAAAGTGTAACCAGTGCTCAATCTCGTCATACCACCAGCGGTCCCGATATTTATTTTATTTTTTTCATTTTTATTTATTGGATAAAATAAAGGTATGGCACCTTCCTCTTTATAAATTATTTTGTAATTTTTTAAATTTAGATGATTTTCAATATAGTCTTTAATTTGTTTGTCATAATCTTTTTTAGAATTATCATTTACTTTAGATAACCAAGTTGTTTCAACTAAGGCTGTATTTTTGGAGTAGGGCAATGTATAAAAAAAATGAACACTTTCTCTCTGATCACAGTCAAAGTCCATAAGATTAAAAATTTCATCATCAAAAAAATTATCTTGAGTTTCAATTTCTACACCACAAAAATGTTGCCAAAGATTTCGATGATCTTCTTTAATAGATGGAACACTATTAAAGATAAAACAATTTTTGAGATTGACTTCGCTTATATCTTTAAAGAAGAAAATATTTTTATTTTCTTTTAATTTGTTATTAATTTTTTCATAGAATAATCCACTGTCAATACTTTGATAAGGAAAATTTTTACAATCTAAATAATTAGTTTTGTCTGGAATATTAATTGAAAAGTTTTTCCAATTCTTCTTTACACAATCATCAAAGTTGTGGGATGTAACTTTCCAAAAAGACCATGTTTTATCTCTTTTGTATTCATCTCTAGGTTCTATAATTGCTAAAGATTTATTTTTAAGTTTTTCGTGAATTTCTAATTCGTATGCTAAAGATAAACCCGCACAGCCCCCACCAATAATGACATAGTCAAATTCTCTCATTTAAATTTATTTCCTCATTGATTAAAGAATGATCATGCTGAATCTGATCTTCTTTAATATTGGTTAAAGATAATTTTATAAGATCAAAAATTGCAAAAATAGTCTCGAAAATTTTTTCAATATTAGTTACGTAAATTTTTCCAGAATTTTTATAGTTTTCAAATGTTTTTTTATTAAGAATGTTATAGCCTATTTTTCGGTAGATCCTTCTAGCAACTAAAATTGAAAATCTAAAATTTATTGGAATGTCTTTTATAGAGTAAAAAGAATTCTTATAAAAAGTATCTGCAAGGTCAATAGTTGATGAAATTTCCTCAAAATTATTATTTATATAAAATCTATTAACTTTTGAATCCTCAATCACATCTCTTGATATATTTGTAAGTTGCATAGCGACACCAAGATCAATAGCTGACTTGAGTGAGCTTTTTTTATTAACTTTTAAAATCTTTGCCATCATTAAACCAACAGTTCCAGCGACCCTATAAGAATAAATCAAAAGATCTTTTTTTGAATTCAATATCACCTTTTCTCTTATATCTGATCTTATACCATCTAATAGATCCTCGATAATTTTTACAGAAATTTTAAACTCATCAATAAGATCCCACATATTCTTAACAATTGGATTATCAAAATTTTTTTGCACAAAATCTTTTTTAAATTGATTGAATTTAATTTCTTTAACTTCTAATTTTTCTTCATCATCAGCAATATTGTCAGCAACTCTACAAAAATCATACAGAGCAGAACATTTGTTATATGTTTTTTTAGGTAAAAAAAAACCTGCCCAATTAAAAGATTTTGCATAAACTGACAAGTAGTTTTTATTAGACATTATAAAATTTTATCTAATACTTTAGCCGATGAAAGAACTCCAGGTACACCTGCTCCTGGGTGTGTTCCTGCACCAACAAAATAAAGTCCTTTATATATTTCAGACTTATTATGAAATCTAAAATAGGCAGATTGAGAAAATTTTGGTTGTATTGAAAAACCTGAACCATATTTTGTATTTAAATCTTTTTCAAAATAATCAGGGGTTAAATAAAAATCTTCTACGATATTGTCTTTAAGATTTGGCATCAAATCTTTTTGCATTTTATCAATAACTAAATTTTTCATTTTTTCTCCCTCAATGGACCAATCAATTTTTGATTGATTATTTGGAACTGGGACTAAAACATAAAAACAGTCATTACCTTCAGGAGCCATAGTTTTATCAGTTGCAGATGGTCTGTGGAGATAATAACTAATATCTTCGTTCAATTTTTTATTATTGAAAATGTCGTCTAAATGTTCTTTATATTTGTTCCCAAACTTAATGGTATGATGTTCAACGTTTTCATATTTTTTTTTTGTACCAAAGTAATAAACAAATAATCCCATTGAATATTCCATCCTGCTTTTTTTCCATTTAAAAAAAAATGAACTGTTAGTATTCCCATTTAACATTTTCTCATAGACAGCAGGAGGATCAGCATTACAAATTACATTGTTGGATTGTATTATTGTTTGATCATCTAATTGGATACCAGTAATTTTTTTTTTGTTTGAAATAATTTTGGTAACTTCATGACCTTTGATTATTTTGACCCCAACTTCGTTCATCAATTTTTCAAAACCTTTAATTATATTTCCTGTTCCACCCATTGAGTAATGAATACCCCACTTTTTTTCTAAGTATAAGATTAATCCATAAATTGAAGTGGTAGTAAAAGGATTCCCCCCAACTAATAAAGGATGCATACTAAGCATTCTTCTTAATTTTTCATTTTCAATATATGATGAGACTAAAGAATAAACAGATTTATAACTTTTTAATTTCAATAAAGCTGGTAATTGTTGCATCATCACTAAAGGTTTGTCAAAGGGCACATCAGCAAGCTCCGTGAAACCTTTATCAAAAATTTTTTTTGTAAAATTTACTAATTTTTCGTAACCCTTAACATCTTTTTCATTAATTTCTTTTATTTGTTTTTTCATTTCTAGCTCATTGCCAGAATAATTAAATTTTGATTTATCTTCGAAAATAAATTGATACCAAACTTTTAGAGAGGTTAGTTTTATGTAGTCTTTTGGATCTTTATGAAATAATTCAAATAATTCATTTATCAAATATGGAGCAGTTATTACTGTGGGTCCACCATCATAAATGAAACCATTTTTTTGAAATACCCTTGCTCTTCCTCCAAGATCTGCATGTTTTTCTATTAAAGTAACTTTATGCCCTTTAGCTCGAAGACGTAAAGATGCAGCAATTCCTCCGAACCCTGATCCTATGACAACTGAATCCATTTTTATAATTTATAGTCTTTTTTGTAAAATTGTAAGAGTATTATGAGTTGATTTTTTTTAACTCTTCTTTTGTTTCATCCAAATCTTTTTGAAACAAGTTATCTAGCTTCGACTTATCGACTGATGTTGTGATTATCTTTTTTACTGAATCTACCGCAATTTTAATTGAAGCATCTTTGATTTCTTTTATTGCTGCATCTTTCATTTGATTAATCTTATTTTCTGTTGAATTTTTTTTAATTTCTGAAGATTTATGAAATTTATCATTTAACTCAATAATAAGGTTATCACTATCTTTTTTCGCTTGAGCCAATATTTCATTACCTACTGATTGTGCAGTATCAAGTTTCTTTTGGGCATTATCTAATAAAGTTTTAGCCTCGGTTCTAAGTTTTTCACTTTCATCAATCTCATTTTTAATATCAGTAATCAATTTGTTTAATATTTCATTTATTTTTTGTGGAACCTTAAGATAGACTAAACCTCCAAAGAAAATGATGAACGACACAGCCACCCAAAATGTTGCATCAATTGCCATAATATTTATTTCCGTTTCTTTTTGATAAATCATCAACGATTGCAGAAATACTACTATTATTAACTTCAGTACCAATTAATTTCACCAGTAATTCCGACGTAGTTTCAATTGCAATTTTATTAATTTTTTCTGATGCACCTTTTTTCAGTAAATTAATCTCTTGCTCGACCTTTTTGACTTCCTCATCAATCTGTTTATCTAATGTTTCTTTTTTAGCATTTATTTCTTTCAGTACATTTTCCCTAGCTTCTTTAAAAATATTATTTGCCTCTAATTTGCTTTTTGAAATAATATCTTCGTACTCTTTTAGCTTAGCCTCGCTACTTTCTCTCTGTTTTTCTGCTGCCTCAATATTTTCTTGTATCTGTGATTTTCTTAATTCAAGGTTAGCACTTATCTTAGGTAATATTAGTTTTGATAATACAACATACAAAATGCCAAAAGTAAGTGTTAGCCAAAAAATTTGTGAAATCCAAAATTCTGGATTTAATTGAGGCATACCTCCACTTTCAGCTGCAAAAACCCCTTTTAAAAAAAAGAGATTAAAAAATACCAACTGAAAAAATATTTTTTTAATCATCTATTTAAAATGCAAAAAGAATGATTAACGCTACTACTAATCCAAATAACCCAGTTGCTTCTGCAAGGGCGAAACCTAAAAGCAAATTAGGAAATTGTTTTTGAGCTGCAGATGGGTTTCTCATTGCACCCGATAGATAATTACCAAAAATAATACCTATGCCAACACCAGCACCGGCTAGGGCAATTGCCGCTAAACCTGCTCCGATCATTTTTGCTGCTTCTAATTCCATTATATCCTCCTCTGTTAATTAATGGTGTAAGTTTAATGCATCATTTAAATAGATGCAGGTTAAAATTGCAAAAACGTATGCTTGAAGAAAAGCAACTAATATCTCCAAGCCTGTTAAAGCAACCGAAAAACTCAGTGGAAGCCATCCACCGACTACTCCAAGACTTATTACAAAGCCTCCGAATACTTTCATCATAGTATGACCCGCCATCATGTTAGCAAAAAGCCTGACTGAAAGACTAATAGGTCTACTTAAATATGAGATAATCTCAATAACTACGATCAATGGCAATAGCACTATAGGAACCCCACTTGGTACAAATAATTTAAGATATCCTAGACCGTGTTTTATAAAACCAATTATTGTTACTCCAATAAAAATAAAAGCTGCTAGCACAAAAGTTACAATAATATGACTTGTAACTGTAAAAGTATAAGGAATCATACCAAACATGTTACAAAAAAGTACAAACATAAATAAAGAAAATATAAAAGAAAAATAAGGTTTAGCTTTAGAGCCCGCCGTATCACTTATCATTTTTGAGACAAAAGTATAACTTAATTCAGCTAACAACTGAATCTTGCTTGGCAACAACGAGTTTTTTTTTGATCCAAGATTAAATATAATCAAAATTGCCAGTGAACTAACAACCATAAACAAACTAGCGTTTGTAAATGAAATGTCAAAAGCACCTACCTTAATTTCAGGACCAATTCTATAGACCTCAAATTGTGTCATTGGATTTGCAGCCATATTATTTCAATCTATTTTTGCATTTTTTTTGCCGATTTAATTACATTCATTATTCCAGCAATTACACCTACAAAAAAAAATATTAAAATTAACCAGGGTTTAGTACCAAAGGTCTTGTCTAAAATAAACCCAATAATTGTCCCTACAGCTACAGAAGAAACGAGCTCAGTGCTTAGTTTAAAAGCATTCCCAATAGGAGAAGGATCAGGTTTTTTGTTATTTTCTTTATCAAAAGCCTTTTTCTTTGCAATTTCTAAGCGAGTTTTAAATGGATCTTTAGACATTTGAGATTAGTTTTATTAAGCAACCATACTTTCTGCTTTTTGAAGATCAACTGCTACAAGCTGGCTAATACCTTTCTCAGGCATTGTAACTCCATATAATCTGTCCATTTTAGACATCGTTAAAGCATGATGAGTAACAATTATAAATTTTGTATCAGTGATTTTTGTAAGCTCCTCAAGCAAACTACAAAATCTTGTGACATTTGCATCATCAAGAGGCGCATCTACTTCATCTAATACACAAATAGGAGATGGGTTGGTTAAGAAAACAGCAAAAATTAATGAAAGCGCCGTAAGCGCTTGTTCTCCACCGGATAACAAAGTTATTGATTGGAGACGTTTACCAGGAGGACTCACCAACATTTCTAATCCTGCCTCTAGCGGATCATCAGCATCCACTAGTTCTAGTTTAGCATTTCCACCATTAAATAATTTTGTGTAAACTTCATTGAATTTTCTATCAACTTTATCGAAAGCTTCTATTAATCTTTCTCTACCTTTTTGATTGAGTTCATTAATACTCTCCTTTAATTTTACTATAGCTGTTACTAAATCTATACGATCAATTTCCATTTTTTTGATTTCTGTTTCATACTTGTTTGTCTCTTCATCTGCTTTTAAGTTTACTGAACCAAGTTTCTCTCTTTCTTGTTTTTTTTTGTCTAGCAAGTCTTCTTGATTTATTGCATCTGGTAATTCTTCAACACCAAAAAGATTTGAATTTTCTAAAATATTTTCTTCAGATAAATTTAATTCAGAATTTATTCTATCAATTAAATCATTTTTTCTTTTTTTTAATCCCTCAACTGTTGCACCTGAACTTGCTTTTCTTTCTCTAATCTGAATTGATTGTTCTTGGATTTCATTTAATTGTGATCTTAAATTTTCTATTTTTTCATCTGTTGAATTAATAATCTCATCATTTTCGCTTTTTTCTTTCTCAGAGATTCTTAAACCTTCAGTTATTTGACCTTTTTTTTCAGCTTGAAACTTTGGCTGATTATCTAATTTACCAAGTTGATCACTCAATTTACTTTTTCTTTCAGTAAGCTGCGTAACCATTTTTTCTGAGTTTAATAATAAGTTTTTCCAACTTTCAATCTCTGTATCTATTACTTTAATTCTTTCATTCCTCTTTACAGACTCTTTTTTTATATTTTCATTTTTACTATAACTTCCAGCGTATGCTTCAATTAACAGTTTGCAATTATCAAGTGCTGCTAAAGCTTCTTGATTTTTCTGAGAATTAATAAGTTCTTTAACTTTTTCAATTTCAATTTGTAATTTTTCTTTAGAGCTGTTGAGGTCATTATCAGATTGTTTTTCTGTATCATAATATTTAGAGTCAATTTCTATTAATTCATTTTTTTCTTCTTTTAATCTTTTTTCATTTGAATTAGCATCAATTACTATTCCTTTTTCTCTACTAATATCCTCTTCAAATGTTTGAAGCGTTTTTTTTATATTTTCAATTTCATTTTGTATCCTTGTGTTTTCCTCATCCAGGCTTTGTAGCTCAAGATTAAGTCTCTGAATTTTAGATAAATTTTCAATATTTTTTTCTCTTAATGGTGAAATTTTTTCAGTTTCGGACTTTATTAAATTTTCAAGATCCGTGATCTTATTATTAAAATCTGTAACTTCAGTTTCCGCTTCAACATTAATCTCATTTTCGACTCTTATTTCCTTATCAATTTCCAATAATTTTAAATAATACAAGCCTGCCTCTATTTTTTTTATATCTTCAGACATATTTTTATATCTTGCCGCCTCCTCAGCTTGTTTTTGAAGATTAAAGAGTTGTTTCTCTTGTTGGCGCCTTAACTCATCTGCTCTTTTAAGATTATTTTCAGCAGCGCTTAGTCGTAATTCAGCTTCATGTCTCCTTACATGTAAGCCTGAGATTCCAGCTGCTTCCTCTAGAATGGCTCTTCGGTCAGTTGGTTTAGCTGTAACAATCGCACCTATACGACCTTGGCTAATCATTGATGGGGAATGTGCTCCAGTTGATAGATCTGCAAAAAACATTTGAGCATCACGTGCTCTTACCTCTTTATCGTTTATATAAAATTTTGAGCCTTTATCTTTTTCTATTTTTCTTCTTACGTTTACCTCATCTAACTCTCTATACTGGATTGGTCCTTCATTTTTTTCATTGGTTACGGTCACTGACACCTCTGCAATATTCTTAGAAGCTTTGTTTGACGTTCCAGAAAATATTACATCTTCCATCCCTGATCCTCGCATACTTTTTGCTGATGTTTCTCCCATAACCCACCTTAAAGACTCAACAATGTTTGATTTTCCACATCCATTAGGACCAACAATACCTGTCAAACCATTTTCAATTAAGAAATTTGTTTTATCGGCAAAAGATTTAAACCCATTTAATTGGATTTTTTTAAACTCCATTAGGAGTTTATATCAGTTTTTCAAGAGATTTTTTTAAATTTTTATAATTGAGAGTTTTCTCAAATTTTTCGTCATTTATGATAATCGTAG
>CABYNK010000017.1 GCA_902520355.1 uncultured Pelagibacteraceae bacterium | reverse complement strand
AAATGATTGCAACTTAATTGATATTAGAGATGTGAGAGAATTAGAAAGAGAGGGAAGAATCGAAGATTCAAATCATATTCCTAGAGGAATGTTGGAGTTTTGGCTTGATCCTGATAGCGCATATTTTAAACAAGGTAAACTAGATTTAAATAAAGAAATGGTTTTATTTTGTGCTGGTGGAATGAGATCAGCTCTTGCGGCAAAATCTTTAAAAGATATGGGATTTAAAAAGGTTTCACATATTGATGGGGGTTTTGGGGCACTAAAACAAAGTAAATTTAAAATTTCTTAATTATTCAATTCATCTAAAGCATATTCAAGTCTATCTTGTCCCCAAAATAAATTATCATTTACAACAAAAGTAGGAGCACCGAATATATCATTCTGGAAAGCTTTATTTGTTAAATCTTTTAGTTCATCTTTAATCTTTTGATCTTTAATACCTGCTTCAAAATCATTTGGTTTTATCTCACATTTCGATAATATATTTTTTATACTTTCCTCTTTTGAAATATCTTCATTATTTTTCCAATAAGCATCAAAACATAGGTCAAAATATTTATCTTTTTTATCACTATTCATAAAAAGATATCCCCTCATAAGATAAAGTGAATTAATGGGGAATTTATCATTCCATACAAAGTCAATTTTATTTTTGCGAGCAATTAAATTGCAATCATTTTTCATATTTTTCATTTTTCTCTCATTAAATGCTGGAGCGGTAATACCACCTAAATTGTGAAGTCCACCAAGCAGAATTGCTTTATAATTAAATTTACTCCTATGATTTAAATTAATAACCTTTTTATGAGCTAAAAATGAGTAAGGACTAATAAAATCAAAATAAAAATCGATTTTTTTAGTCATATAAACTTATGTTTTTGGCATAGAAAATTCTTATTAACCAATAAATGAATAGGCCTAAAGGTCCGATTAGATAAGTAATAATAAGAGGTATTGATAGTAAGAATTTGTTAATCATAAATTTTTGAGAGTCTTTTACTATCCAGCCCCCGGTAAATAAATTAATAGAAATAAAATGCACCCAAAACATCATAAGAAAATTTTTGTTCGAAAACAAATCTGAGATATCATTTATACCTATATAAAGGTTAAAATTCCCAATGAAATCATATGAGCTCAAATAAGATTTGTATAATAAAAATACGTATGCACTACTTAATATAAAAAACGGAAATATTGAGGTTACAAAATATTTGCAGAGATTAGATGTTGGAAAAAAAATCAAAATTAACCAAAATGGAAGGACACCTAGATTCACCCAATAGTAGATTATATCTATTGTAAAATAATTATAAATTTGTTCGATCATTTTAAAATATATTATATTAGATCTAACTATGATTCCTATAAGAAATAAAAAAAAAACTTTAAAAGTAACAGTTGAGGAAATGAGAAATTTTGCGTTTGCATATGTTGAAAAATATGCACCCTCAAAACAACAGCTTAAAACTTATTTACTAAAAAAATACCTAAAAACTTCAGTGCCAAATGTCAAAAAACAAGATGTTACTAATTTGATTGATATTGTTCTTTCGGACTTAGAAAAAAATAGGTTTATAAATGATAAATTTTACTCAGAGAGCAAAGCTAAAAGCATGATTCAAAGAGGTAGTTCTATAAATAAAATAAGAAATTATCTAATTGGGAAAGGTATCAATAGCGATCATATTAAAGAAACAGTAATTAAGATTCATGAAAACAACTCTGATCAAGATTTTTTTTCAGCAATCAAATTATGTAAAAAAAAAAGAATTGGTCCTGCAAGGACAGAAGATAATCGATCTTTATTTTATAAAAAAGATATATCTTTGTTAGCAAGAAATGGATTTGATTTTGAAACCTCAAAAAAAGTAATGGAAATTGAAAAAGATGATTTTATAAAAATAGTAAAATTACTTTAATTTATTTTTTTTATTTTCTTTCAATAAAAAATCAATTTTGTTTTTTACGTAATTTTTGACAAAAACAAAAACAAGTAAACCAAAAATTGAGACTGAAACAATTATAATTAAAATAATTCTTAGTTGTTCGTCCATTACTTAATATTTTTACTTTTTAATATTAAACTTGGATTTTTAAAATCTTTTTTTCCATATAAAATTTCATTCCCATCAAAATCAGTGATGGTCCCACCAGAATGCACTAATATTGCATGACCTGCAGCTATGTCCCATTCTGAGGCTCTTGGCTCTGCAACATAACCATCATATTCCCCAGCAGCAATAACACAAAATTTTAAAGAACTTTTCATTCTTACATATTTTTTGACATTAAGTTTTTTGTATATCTCATTTATTTCTGGTTTGATTTTATTAGAGTAGGAAACAAATTTAATCTCATTTTTATCAAAATTTTTTGAGTGATCTAACTTAATTGGTTCTCCATTGATTAATTCAAAAGATAAATCTTCTCCATATGAGTAAAACATTCTATTTTTTGCAGGAGCATAGATTAATCCAGCGGCAGGTTTATTTTGAATTATTAAACCTGCATTAATTGTGAATTCATCGAGATCATTAATATAGTCATATGTTCCATCAATTGGATCGATTAACCAGAAATTTTCTAAATTATTTATTGATTTATTTTCTGATGCTTCTTCGGATATAATTGGAATATTTGGTGTCAATTCAGATATTTTTTTAGTTAAAATTTTATTTACTTCTAGGTCACCATTACTCACGGGAGTATTATCAGATTTTGTTTCTTTAATAAGACCTTGTTTTCTAAGATCTAATGAAACTTTTCCAGCATTTAAAAAAGTTTGAATTAAGTTTTCAACAATTTTTTTTATGTCACTTTGATTCATTAATTTTCTTTAATTCTATATTTTCAGCGTTTATCACTTTTTTACCAGCATTTTGAAAATTTACTGTTACTTTACCTTTTATTATAGATTGCACCTGTCCAATTCCCCAATCTTTATTAGCTGGATTGAAAACTTTGTCACCTGGTTCAAAATCAAAAATCATTTAATTTAATTTATATTAGAAATAAGTATAAATACCATCAAATGAATAATAATTTTAACTCTATTGGTTTGAAAAAAAGTCCTTCAGAAACGACAGTTGTTGTTGCAATGTCAGGAGGAGTAGATTCTTCAACAGTTGCCGCAATGATGAAAAAAGAGGGTTATAAAGTTATTGGTATAACATTAAAGTTATATGATGATGGAAAAGAAGTTGCTACCTCAAAACAGTGTTGTGCTGGTCAAGATATAATGGATGCCAAAAGGGTCGCTCAAAAATTAAACATTGAACATAAAATTCTCTATTATCAAACTAAGTTTAAGCAGGGAGTAATTGATAATTTTGTAGATAGTTATTTAAAAGGTGAAACACCTATCCCGTGCGTACAGTGTAATCAAACTGTGAAATTTAAAGATTTATTTGAGGTTGCTAAAGACTTAAAAGCAGATGCTTTAGTTACTGGTCATTATGTAAAAAGTGTTACTACTGAAAATCAAACTAACATGTACCGAGCAATAGATGAAAATAGAGATCAAAGTTATTTTTTGTTTAATACTACTAGAGAACAATTAAATTTTTTAAGGTTTCCACTTGGTGGTATGCTTAAAGACGAAACAAGATCGATAGCACAAAAATTAAATCTTAATGTAGCAGATAAGCCGGACAGTCAAGATATTTGTTTTGTACCCAATGGAGATTACGCATCAATAATTCAAAAATTTAGACCTGAATCTTTAAAAAAAGGAAATATAAAAAATTTAGAGGGAAAAGTGATTGGAGTTCATGATGGCATTATTAATTTTACAATAGGTCAAAGAAAAGGAATAAAAGTTTCAGATAAAGATGCATTATATGTAATAAAGATAGATGCAGAAAAAAATGAAATCATTGTTGGTCCTAAAGAAAAACTTGGAAAAAAAGATATTAAACTTGATGATATTAATTTACTTGTAAATAAAGATGAATTTAAGAGTGATATATTCGTAAAAGTAAGATCAACAGGTAAACTTCTTAGAGGAAAAGTAAACTTTAATGAAGATAGTACAGCTTTAGTTAACTTAGAGGAATTGGAGGATGGAATATCCCCTGGGCAAGCTTGTGTTTTTTACAATAAAGATAAATTTGGTTTTAAAGTTTTAGGTGGCGGTTGGATTAAAAATTAATTTTGTTTTTTCCACATAAAGAAAGTTAGCAGATAGAAAGTTATCACACCTATAAAATAATCCCATTCTAAAGCATGTTTTAAAAACTTTAATTGAATTCCATAAAAATCATCACCTGGCAAGCTAATAATTGGTATGCTTACAACCGCAACTATTATTAATACTGCCACTAAAATAATTTTAAGATTAAGAACTAAAGGATTTATATGAATTTTTAATTTTTCCCTAAAAGACCAAAAGGTTACAACTAAGTAAGCTTGTGCAACTATTTCAAAAACTATGAAGGATAGCATTATTACTCTTCTAAAAAGTTTGTATAAATCATTGTCAAATTTAATACCTAAAAAAATTGAATGTACAGTTAGTGCAACTGCTGAGGCAATACCAAAAAAAACTATCTTTTTTAAGTTTTTATGATTAGCTTCGAAATATTTAATGATGTCTTTATTTAATAACCAATATTTAACTAATAAATAAGATGTCAAAAACATTGCAGGCTTAAATACTAACCACGAAGGATAAGGTCTAGCTGTTCTACTAATAGATGCACCTCCATCAAAATAAGGAAAAGTATTGTGTAAAATATCTGGTTGATTTGGAAATAAACTATGGAATTGAGTAATTAATATTAGACAGGTGTTTACCGCAACAAAAGGGACTATAAAAATCCATATACTAATGGATTTTGCCTTTTTAATCGAATTCATTGAGAACTATTTCTTTTTATTTTTTTTTCTAGCTCTTCTTTTTTTTGAGCCCATTTTTCTTCGGCCTCGATGTTTCTTTGGATAACCCATTGTCTCCTTTAGTTATAATTTAATTGAAATTACTGGTCGGATATAGCATTGTCTTTTAAAGTTATCAATTTTTTTATGTCTAAATCTTTTAAAACTTTCTTGAAACACACTGCTAAAGATTTTCATAACCAGTCTGTAAATCCTCCAGTTGTAAGAGCCTCAACAATAATATTTAAATCAATGAAAGATATAAGGAAGACACAAGGTAAGGCTAAAAAAAACCCTATAGGTGGTCATTATGATTATGGTCGTCAAGGAACCTCAACAACTTACATATTACAAAAAATTTTAAATAAACTTGAAGAAAGTTACCATGTTTTCACAACACCAACTGGTTTTGGAGCAGTTTTTTTAGCAATATTTAGTGTTACACGTCCTGGGGATGAAATAATAGTAGCAGACCCAGTTTATAGCCCAACAAGATTACTAACAGAAAAATTTTTAAAAGAATTTAATATAAAAACAATTTTCTATAATCCCACTGATTTAAAATCAATAGAAAAGAATATTACCAAAAAAACAAAATTAATATTCGTTGAGAGTCCCGGAAGCAATACATTTGATTTTCAGGATCTTGGAAAAATTATTTCAATAGCAAAAAAAAATAAGATTTTAACAGCAATAGATAATACTTGGGGAACTCCATATTTTTTAAAACCAATTAAACTTGGATTTGATATGTCTATTGTGTCAGCAACAAAATATTATTCCGGACATTCAGATGTTATGGGTGGAAGTTTAGCAGTAAATAAAAAAGTTTTTCCAAAAGTTTATAATGCTGAGAGAATTACAGGATTAAGATTAGGGCCTGATGATGCATATCTGATTACAAGAGGTCTAAGGACTTTAGATGTTAGATTAGATAGACATAGAGAAAATGCAAAAAGAGTTGCAGCTTTTTTATCAAGAAATAAAAAGATTAAACTCTTGTACCCTTACAAAAAAGACTCATTAAATTTTAGGATGTGGAAAAAATATTATTCAGGTGCTTCAGGATTAATGGGATTAAAGATAAAATCAAAAAATATTAATTCTGTAAGGAAATTTGTAAATTCACTTAAATTGTTTGGTTATGGATATAGCTGGGGAGGTTTTGAGAGTTTAGCTTTACATCAAGAATTTAGAGAGACAGGAAAAAGAAAATTTATGAATTTATCAAAAGAAGAACATTTGATAAGACTTCACATAGGACTTGAGGATCCTAATGACTTAATTGCTGATATTAAGCAAGCATTAAGGCATTTAAAATGAGTTCAGAAAAATTTTTTCAATCAAGAACAGCAATAGTCACATTATTCGCTGCTTGCTTTGTTGTTCTAATTTCACTTGGTGTGAGACAAACATTTGGTTTGTTTTTTATGGATTTCAACGAAAGTTTAAAGGTAAGCAATACAGCATTTGGTTTTGCTATAGGAATACAAATGTTAATGTGGGGTTTAACTGGACCTATTTTTGGTGCTATCGCAGATAAGTATGGTGGTCATATTGCAATTACCTCAGCATTTATTTTTTACACAGCTGGAATATTTTTTTTATATACAGGACCTAATACAGGAGTTTTTTTTCAAATACATATGGGATTATTAATTGGAATAGGGCTAGGAGGTACAGCAATAAGTATTCCAATGTCAATAGTTGGAAAACATTTCCCTTTATCTACCAGAACTATTGCAATGAGTTTTGTTACTGCTGTTGGATCATTTGGTTACTTTTTGTCTCCAATATTTACAAGTTACTCTCTAAATGAATTTGGATGGAATTATACTTTGTATGTTTTTGGCATATTGTTAATTATTGGTATAGTATTCGGTTACTTTGTAAGATCTCCATCTGCAACTGAAAATGTGGAAAATACAGTTGATCAATCTTTTTCAGAAGCACTGAAAGAAGCATTTAAAACAAAAAGTTATATTCTTCTTGTGTCAGGCTTTTTTGTTTGTGGATTTCATATTACTTTAGTTGGAACTCATGTTCCTAAGTATGTGATAGATAGAGGTCTTGAGGATTGGACTGCTGCTGCCATTTTATCTTTAATTGGTTTGTTCAATATTTTTGGCTCTTTGTTAAGTGGCTATCTCTCTGCAAAAATGAGTAAAAAAATAATTTTAAGTGCAATCTACTTTTTGAGAGGAGTTTCAATAGTATTCTTTATATTTACTCCCGCTAGCAATATTTCAGCATTTGTATTTGGAGCAAGTTTTGGGTTCTTGTGGTTGTCGACAGTACCAGCTACTAGCGGAATAGTTGCTCACCTATTTGGAACAAAGTATTTGGGCTTGTTATATGGAATAGTTTTTTTAAGTCATCAAATCGGTTCATTTTTTGGTGCTTATCTTGGAGGTTTATTTCACGATACCTATGGGTCATATGATTACGCTTGGTATTTAGCAATTGCATTATCTATTTTTGCAGCAATAATCCATCTACCAATTAAAGAGGAACCAGTCTTAAGACTTAAAACTGAATAAATTGAATAGAATAAATCAATTAACAGAAATACATCAATCAGGAAAGCCATATATTATTTATAAATCAGAAAAAGGATTTGATCTTTATACTGATTTTTCAAAAAAAATTATCTTGAACAAAAAAAATATTAAAAGTTTTTTAAATAAAAAAAACAAAAGAAATTTAAAAGATACCGACCTTTTTATTGGTTTCTTTGGATATGAGTTATTAAATAACTTGATCGATGTAAAGGTTCCAAATCAAGCAAATTTAAGTTTCCCAAAAGGTATATTTTATAAACCAGAAAAAAAAATTAAACTTAGCAACAAACTAAAGTATGATAAAAAAAGTTTTAAATCTGGACATTTTAAAATTAATATAAATAGAAAAACTTACACCAATATATTCAATAAATTTAAGAAAAAAATTAAAATTGGTGAAACATATCAAATTAAGATTTGCACCAAATACAAAACAAAATCAAAGATTAATCCGTTGGATTTTTTTTCAAGGTTATCCAGTACTAATTTAGCTCCAGAGGCTTTTATGATTAAAGATAATAATTATTCAATAATAAGCTGTTCTCCAGAAAATTTAATAACAAAAAAGGGTACAGATATATCTACAAAACCAATTGCCGGTACAGTTAAAAAAACAAAGTACTTAAATAAAAAAAAAGCCTTAAGTTATTTTAGAAAAAACCTTAAAGAAACTAAAGAACATAATATGATTGTAGATATGGAAAGAAATGATTTATCAAGAATATGCAAAATAGGCTCTGTAAAATTGTCTAAACAAAAAATTGTAGAAGAATATAAAGATCTTTTTCATTATGTGAGCTTAATTAAAGGAAAATTAAAAAAAAATACAAGTAACTTAGAAATAATTAAAGCAATGATGCCAGGTGGCTCAGTTATAGGGTGTCCAAAGATAAATACTCTTAATCTTTTAAACAATCAGGAAAAAGAAAATAGAAATATTTACACCGGGAGTTTTGGTTATATAAAATTTAATGGTGATATGAGATTCAATATAATCATAAGATCAATATTAAACTTTAAAAATATTTCTGAAATCTCAGTTGCTTCAGGAGTTGTAGTCGATAGTACTGCAAATCATGAATTTAATGAAAATTTTATCAAAGCTAAAGCATTAATTGATTTATTTAAATGATTTACGTAATTGATCATAACGACTCTTTTACCCATAATGTAGTTCATCAATTTGCTTTATTTGATAAAGTTGAGTGTGATAACTATGATAAAATTAATGAAAATAAGATTAAGCGGGCATCAACAATAATTTTTTCACCAGGACCAGGTAATCCTAGAGACTACCCAATTACTTCTAAAATTTATAAAAAATTTAAAGGTAAGAAAAAAATAGTAGGGATTTGTTTGGGATTTCAACATATTCTACATTGTGAGGGAGCAAAAATCATTGAACAAAAAAAAATTTATCATGGTTTTCAATCAAATGTCAAAGTAGTCAATAACAAATCTTTATTTCAGAAAGGAAAAATATTTAAAGTTGGCAGATATCACTCCTTAAAACTAAAAGAGCCTTTCAAATGCGATCATTTTGAGATAACTATGAGATGTTTAACCTCAAAAGTTGCAATGGCTTTTGAAAATAATAAAGAAAAAATATATGGTTTTCAATTCCACCCAGAATCTTTTTTAACTATCAATGGTAAAGTACTTATTAAAAAAATCCTATCAACTTAAAGACTTAAAACAAATAGAATTTCAAGATCTCTGGGGAGATCATGGAATTTTTACAACAATGTGGATTTTTGGAAAGCCAGCAAAAATTTTATTTTTCAACAACCATTTAAAAAATTTAATTTCATCTTTAAATAAATACCAAATAAAAAAGAAATCTTTAAAAGCAGACATTTTAGAAATAATTAACAAAAACTTGTCTAAAAAAAGGAAATATAATCATCTATTAAGAGTTGCTATTAATAATAAAATTATATCAATATCTTTAAGAAAAAAAGTGAAACCAAAATTAAATTTTAATTTAAAACTAGTTAAATTAAAAAGGGAAAAACCTGAATTTAAAAATCTTAAATATAAAAAAATCTTATCATACTTATCTAAAATGGATAATTCTCAATCAGATATTGCATTAGTGTCTAATAGGAAATTATTAGAAACAGGAACATCAAATTTATTATTTGTTAAAGATCAAAAATTTTTTACACCCAAAAAAGATTATTATGAGGGAAATACTTTTAAATTTTTCAAAACAAAAATAAGAAAGATAATTAAAAAAGATATTTTGCTTAAAGATATAAAAAAATATGATGAAATATTATTAATTGGCTCTGGCAAAGGTGTTGCCTCAGTTAGAACAATTAATCAAATTAAATGGAAAAGAAAAAATCTAGAAAAATTTAATATTTTATCAAAACACTATGATGCAGTGATAAATAAATGCAATTCTTATAAATTTTAATAAATGAAAGATCCAAATAATCCTTGTTTATTTTGTAATATTGAAAAAAGCGGATGTGCTCACGAAAATGAATTAGCTTATGTAAGTTATGACTCTTATCCAGTCACAGAACATCATTGCTTAATTATTCCAAAAAGACACATAAAAGATTATTTTGATTTATCTAACAAAGAATTAATTGCCTGTAATGATCTTATTCAAATTGTAAAAGATGAAATAACAAAAAAAGACCCTTCTATAAAAGGATTTAATTTAGGAACTAATATTGGAAAAGTTTCTGGTCAATCGATTTTACATTGTCATCTTCATCTGATTCCCCGTAGAGAGGGAGATGTTGATAATCCTCAAGGAGGTGTTAGGTCTGTAATTCCAAATAAACAACATTATAAAAGAAACAAATAGCCTGTTATAAATGACAAATTGACCATAGTTAGAGGTTGAACTTTAAATTTAACATATATAATGTTAATTCAAATTTAACAAAAGGCGGAAATGTTAAGTAATAATCCATTTTTAATTTTATCAGAAACAATTTCACCATTAGCAATGCAGTCTTTTATTGTTGCAATGATTTTGATGATTGCAATTGGAACAATTATCCAAATGATACATCATAAAAATCTTACTTACTTTTTTAATAATGCTAAAAAAGCAAAACTTTCGGCAACAAAAAAGTTAGGTGTAGGAGAAAAAGTTTCTGTAATTGCTAAAACAACCGTTGTAGATATTGGAACAACCTCTGAATTAGGTTTTGGTAAAAGAAGACTTGCACATGTTCTTGGAATGTATGGAACAATCTTGTTCTGGGTTTCATCAGCCATGTTAGTTTTTTGTTATACAGGTGCGGATAAATCAAATTCTCAAACATGGTCAATACTCTGGCATGCTGGAGCGATTTTAACTTGTTTGGGAGGATATTGGTTTTGGTTTTTTTTAAGGGTAGATGTATCAGCGGAGGCTCATCCTTGGTACAGAATTATTAAAGCTGATTTATTTGTCTTAGCTTTACTAGCATGTTCAACTTTTGGGTTAGCTTGGTCTTACACTCAATTTAATGGTCAAACAGGTTTATCATATTTATTTTTAACTTTATTCGTTGCATCTAATTTTATTTTATTCGGTGGCGTTTATTGGTCTAAATTTGCCCATATGTTCTACAAACCAGGAGCAGCAATACAAAAAAATCTAGCCGAGGCTGATGGTTCTAGAGATAATCTTCCACCACCAGCAGATGCCCCTGAGCAATTTGGTTTAGGTATAAAAAGAGAAGAGCCAAAACACTATTAATATGTTATTAAAAAAAGGAGAAAAATAAATTATGTCAACTTTTGTATACATGACAAGATGTGATGGTTGTGGTCATTGTGTAGATATATGTCCTTCAGACATCATGCATATAGACGAAAATATCAGAAGAGCAAAAAACATTGAACCAAACTTCTGTTGGGAATGTTATTCATGTGTTAAAGCATGTCCAAATCATGCAATCGATGTAAGAGGTTATGCTGATTTTGCTCCAATGGGACACAGTGTAAGAGTGAGAAGAGAAGAGGAAAAAGGAACCATCTCTTGGAAAATTAAATTTAGAAATGGAACTGAAAAAAACTTTGTTTCTCCAATAACAACAAAGCCTTGGGGTAAATTTATCCCTAAACTTGCTGAAGGCGATACGCCTAATCAAGGTGAAATTAATTCCCAAAGATTATATAGTGAACCCGAAGGTTTAAATACTAATAAGGAATTACCATCAGTCCCTAAAGAGTCATTTAAAAAGGGAGTTTATTATTAATGGCTAAACACAAAACGCATTATGAGGAATGTGATGTACTAGTCGTTGGTGGTGGAATGGCTGGCACAGGAGCAACTTTTGAGGCCAGACATTGGGGTAGAGATTTAAAAATTGTTTGTGTTGAAAAAGCAAACATTGATAGAAGTGGTGCGGTCGCACAAGGTTTATATGCTATAAATTGTTACATGGGTATGCAATGGGATGAAAATCAACCTGAGGACCATGTAAGATATGCTAGAAATGATTTAATGGGAATGGTTAGAGAAGATTTAGGTTATGACATGGCTCGTCATGTAGACTCTACTGTTCATATGTTTGATGAGTGGGGTCTTCCAATGATGAAAAACGAAAAAACTGGAAGATATCTTAGAGAAGGTAAGTGGCAAATTATGATACATGGCGAAAGCTATAAACCAATTGTTGCAGAGGCTGCAAAAAAATCAGCTGATAAAATTTATAATAGAATAATGGTTACCCATTTATTAATGGATGAAAATCAAGAAAATAGAATTGGTGGTGCAGTTGGATTTAATATGAGAACAGGTGACTTTCATGTATTTAGATCAAAAACAGTTATAGTATCAGCTGGAGGAGCATCACATATTTTTAAACCTAGAGCTGTAGGAGAAGGGATGGGAAGAACTTGGTACGCTCCATGGAGCAATGGTTCTGCTTATGCATTACCAATAGCGGCAGGTGCAAAGATGACTCAAATGGAAAATAGAATTGTATTGTGTAGATTTAAAGATGGTTATGGACCTGTTGGAGCATATTTTTTACATTTAAAAACATATACACAAAATGCTAATGGAGAAAATTACGAAAAAAAATGGTATGATCAAACTAAAGAATTAGTCGGAGAGTATATTGATCATCATCCAACTCCTACATGTTTAAGAAATCATGCATTTATTCAAGAAGTAGCATCAGGTAATGGACCAATTCATATGGTTACAACAGAGGCTTTTCAAGATCCACATTTGGAAACTGTTGGTTGGGAAAATTTTTTAGGAATGACAGTGGGTCAGGCCGTTGTTTGGGCATCTCAAAATATTGATCCAAAATATACAAATCCTGAGCTAACAACATCCGAACCTTATGTAATGGGATCACACGCGACTTGTTCTGGTGCATGGGTAAGTGGACCTGAAGATCTTTCTCCACCAGAATATTTCTGGGGTTATAATAGAATGTTGACCATTGATGGACTTTTTGGTGCAGGAGACACAGTGGGTGGTAGTGCTCATAAATTTTCATCAGGATCTTTCACAGAAGGAAGATTGGCAGCAAAGGCTGCAGTTAAATACATTGAAGATCAAAAAGCAAAAGGTATTAAAGTATCTGATAAACAGTGTGATGATTTCAAAAAAACTGTTTACAAACCTCTTGATAATTACACTGTTGCTCAAAATGAGATAACTGGAGGAACTGTTTCTCCAAGTTATATTTCTCCAATTCAAGGTTTGCAAAGACTTCAAAAAATTATGGATGAATATGTTGGGGGGATTACCTCAAACTATATGACTAACGGAAATTTACTAAAAAAAGCTTTAGAGCTTTTAGCATGGCTACAAGAAGATTTGGAGCATGTTGGTGCAGAAGACTATCATCAGTTAATGAGAGCTTGGGAGTTAAAACATAGAGCTTTAACTTCACAATGTGTGACCGAGCATACTTTATTTAGGGAAGAAACTCGTTGGCCAGGTTATTATTACAGAGGAGATCACATGAAGCTAGATGATGAGAATTGGCATTGTTTAACAGTTTCAAGAAGAGATCCTAAAACTGGTAAGTTTACACTGGAAAAAGTTCCGGTTTATCACATTGTAGATGAAAAAGAGAAAAAGAAGGCCTCATAATTTATCTAAGTCAAATTTATGGATCTTTTAGCAAAATCAGATAAGGAGATTTTTGCAATTGCCAAACCTTTTTGGGAAAATTTAGTTCGAGCATCAAATATGAGGGACTACGGAGGTTTTACCAAAGATTTTTCAACACAAATGTTATTTGGAGCCAATGAGGTGGAGCTTGGTAAACAATGGGCTAACAATAAAATTATTACAAATTTAAACGAAACTTATGAGCCATTTGGAACTTTAAGACGGGGCGATCACATAACTGTGTTAATCAAGCAGACTAATAAGGAAATACCTGGGGAGTTTTTAGGAAGATTGGTCTTAGGTATTGAGGATGATCAGGTTAAGATCTTTGGGGCAACAATTTATTAATTAAAGTTTGACAATTTTTCTACTAGGTGTATTCAGAGATTTAGATGCGCCTTTCAAATTTAAAAATTCTAAATAACATAGCTAACAAGAAATCTACTTTTATTAAAACTGGAATTTTTTCAGCTATTGCTGCATGTTGGGGTGTTATCTTAGTTGGAACTTTTATTACTTTTAAATAAGTAATATTTAAAGTTTTTGTTATTAGATGGAAGTTTTTTTACCTATTGCTCAAGTTTTTGTAAATCCAATAGAAATTCTTTTTTTAAGTGCATTAGTAGGTATTTTATCTGGTCTATTTGGTGTTGGTGGTGGTTTTTTAATGACACCTTTTTTAATTTTTTTAGGAGTACCTCCAGCTTATGCAGTTGCTAATGAAGCTAATAATATTTTAGCAACATCTGTTTCAGGATCTACAACTCATTGGTTAAAAAATACTTTAGATTATAAAATGGGTTTTATAATTGTCATTGGCGGTTCTATTGGAACAGCTTTGGGTATTTATACATTCAGTTATTTTAAAGGTATTGGCAAAATAGATACAGTTATTTCGTTAGCTTATATGTATATTCTTGCAATTATAGGCACTTTAATGCTCGTAGAAAGCCTTGGTGAAATAGATAAGGCAAAAAAAAATATTATAGAGAAAAAAAAATTACATGTTCATTATTGGATACACGGTCTTCCTTTTCGAATGAGATTCCCTAAATCAAAATTATATGAGAGTATATTTACACCTATAATAATTGGATTAGCTGTTGGATTTATAGCAGCTATAATGGGAATAGGTGGTGCATTTATATTAGTGCCAGCGATGATTTACATTATCAAAATGCCAACTAGACTTGTTCCCGGAACATCTCTATTTGTAACAATCTTTGTAAGCGTAATTGTAACTTTTCTTCATTCATTTAACTATGGTTCCATAGACCTAATGTTAGTTGTTATGCTAGTTGTTGGATCAATAATAGGAGTTCAGGTTGGCCAAAAATTAGGAGAAAAAATTGATAGCTCTGGGTTAAAAGCTCTTTTAGCAATTTTATTATTAGTTGTAGGAATAGCCATAGCTTATGAAACTTTTTTTGCTGAAGAAATTCAAAAAGAAATTATAAAAGTTGCAAATAAGGATTTAAACTTTTTTTCAAAATTTATTCGAGAATTTTCTAAAGACATGCCATTCTTTTACGGGTTATTTTCTATTTTGTTCGCTGTTATTTTGGGAATAGGAGCTGCATTTATTAGAAGATTTTTCTCTAATTTAAGAAAAAAATATCTAGCTAATATTGCAAAACAAACTAAGTAAAAAATTTTGATATTGTTTGAATATAAATCAAACTAATAAAACCAACTGTCACAGCTGCAATTAAACCAACAATAAATGGTTTATAACCCATTAACCTCAACTCACCCAAGTTAATCGATATTCCTACAGCAGCCATAGCCATTGTCAAAAAGGTTGTTGCTAAAATTTTTATTATTTCGATAAGATTTATCCAATAAATTTGATTTTCACTTTCAATTGAAAAAATTTGATCACCTAAATTTCTAATTATTATCATGCCAATAAAACCTAAAACGAAATATGGAAAAATATCCAAAATTGAATAAGAGTTACCTCTCATTTCTCCTCGATTATATAAAAAGGCAAACAAAGGAATCATTATAACGAGAAAAGTATTACGAATTAATTTAGTAACTGTTGCAACGTTTAAAGTCTCGGGACTATTGAACTGTTGATCATAAATAAGACCCGCAGCTGCTACCTGTGATGTTTCATGAATTGCAGTGCCTAAAAATAGACCCGCTTTAAGTTCATTTTCATTGAAAAACCATTCGGCAAAGTATGGATAAACAATCATAGCAATAACACCAAATAAAGTAATGTTAGCTATTGCGTAAGCAATTTCAGTTTTTTTAGCATTTATAACAGGAGCTGTCGCAACAATAGCTGTAGCCCCACAAACACTTGTACCTATAGCAATCAAATATGACATTTTCGATGAGATAGGAACTTTTTTGATTAAAAGCTTAATTAGTATTAGTACTGCAAGAATACAAACTATTATCAGTGGTATAGCGATTGATCCAAATTTTATAAATTCATCAAAACTTAATCTTATTCCTAAACAAATGATCCCAAGTTTAAGGATATATTGTTGCGTAAAATCAAGCCCAAGCATCATACCTGGTCTTGGTGTAAAAGCATTACCCATTATAATGCCTAAAATAATTGCAATTAAAACAGTTGATATAGGACTTTTCGGCGTCCCAAATATTTCTATAGCTAGAACATTATTGATACCTTGAGAAAACAAATAAAAAATTAAAGCAAGAGCAACTCCAGGAAAAATTTTTTTTAAGTATAAAAATTTTGAGGACACTTTAATAAAAGCAATAAAACTTAAGCACTTCTATAAAGTTTAGTCATAACAAACTCTTTATGACCTAAAGCTTCTGCGCAGGTTAATCTTCCATTGGCCACTCTAAGAGTAGTCTCAATGAGTTTATCCCCCGCTTCGGATAAATTCATCTCTCTTGAAAGAATTTTAGAGACATCGCAATCCACATGTTCACTCATACTTTTTGCCGTCAATGGATTTGCAGTTAGTTTAACAACAGGTTCAATTGGATTTCCAACAATATTACCCTGACCAGTTGGAAATAAATGAATGTTAAATCCTGCTGCAGCTTGAAGCGTTACACACTCTGCAGCCGCTGAAGATGTATCCATAAAATATAGACCTTTACCTTTTTTTGGTTCCTCCGCTGGTTCCAAAACATCTATAAATTTACAATTACCAATTTTTTGAAAGTTTCCAAATGCTTTTTCCTCAATAGTAGTTAAACCGCCTGCAATATTACCAGCAGTTGGTTGACTTTCAGACAAATCATCTGTTGCTTCTTTTAAAATAAAATCGTTATAAGCACTCCAAGTTTTCATAAATTTTTCTGAAGCCTCCTTTGTTGCGCCCCTAGTCGCACAAACCTTCTCAGCACCTGTGAGTTCCGAAGTTTCGCCAAAACATAAGTGGACACCAAGTGGTTCAAGTTTATCCATTAAATTTCCAACAGTTGGATTTGAGGCAAG
>CABYNK010000016.1 GCA_902520355.1 uncultured Pelagibacteraceae bacterium | reverse complement strand
GAACCAAATTATTTTGATCCTTTTTTAATGTTAGATGAATTTGGTTCTGAGAACAGTGATGATTATGTTGCTGGTTTTCCACCACACCCTCACAGAGGAATTGAAACAGTTACTTACATGCTTGCAGGTGACTTTGAGCATGAAGACAGCACTGGTGGAAAAGGAAGAATGACTGCTGGCGATGTTCAATGGATGAAAACAGGAAGCGGAATTATTCACTCTGAAATGCCAGCAATGAAAGAGGGTAAACTTCATGGATTTCAATTATGGATTAACATGCCTGCAAAATTAAAGATGAGTAAACCAGAATATATCTATATTGATGCAGACAAAATGAGTCTCCATAAAGATAGCGACAAACAAATTAAAGTTATAGCAGGTAAATTTAAAGAAGCTGAAGGTCCAGTTAAAGGGCATAATGTTGAACCAATTTATTTTGATGTTGAATTAAAAAAGGATAAAGAATTTAATTTTGATCTACCCCTGACGCACAATACATTTGTTTACTTAATAAATGGTGAAATAAAGATTGGTGAAAAGAAACATGAAGAAGTTAAAGATAGCACTTTAATCTTGCTCTCAAGAGGTGAGAGTTTAAAAATTAAAGCACAATCTAATGCAAAGTTTTTAATTGTTTCGGGGAAACCTATAAATGAGGAAATAGCTAGGGGTGGACCATTTGTAATGAATACTAAAGCGGAGATCTTAGAGGCCGTTCAAGATTATCATAATGGTACATTTGTAAAATAGATAATGAAATCAATTCAAATAGATAAGTTTGGCGGACCAGAAGTTTTAGTTATTAAAGATGTAAAGATTGCTAAACCTAGACCAAAAGAAGTTTTAATCAAAAATCTATCAATCGGTCTAAATTTTATTGATATCTATCATCGAACAGGTCTCTACCCTATTCCATTACCAAGCGGAATTGGGCTTGAAGCATGTGGGGTAGTTGAAGAAATTGGAACTGAGGTAAAGTTGTTTAAAGTTGGTGATAGAGTAACACACGCATCAATGCCTATTGGCGCGTACTCTGAAAGACAAATAATGCCCGAGGAAAAATTAGTTTCTGTTCCTGATGGTGTTTCTGATGAAGTAGCATCTTGTATTACATTAAAAGGAATTACCGCAGAGTATTTACTGCATAGAGCATATCCTTTAAAAAAAGGTGATAAAGTTTTATATCATGCTGCAGCCGGTGGTCTTGGTCAAATTTTATGTTCATGGGCTAATGCATTAGGTGCTGAAGTAATTGGAACTGTTGGTTCAAAAGCTAAGGAAGAAATAGCTAAAAAAAATGGTTGCCATCATGTCATTAATTATTCAGAAAAAAATTTTGTAGAAGAAGTTGAAAAAATTGTAGGTAAAAATGGAATTGATGTTGTCTATGACGGTGTTGGCATCAAAACATTTAAAGGGTCAATTGAAACATTAAAGATTAGAGGAATGATGGTAGCATTTGGAAACGCATCAGGTTATGTTGATACGATTGATGTTAAAAAGGATATAAACGCTAAAGGATTATTTTTTACAAGACCATCTATTGCTCACTATACCATTAAAAGAGAGGAGCTTGTAGAGTCAGCTAAAAAAGTTTTTGATGCCATTTTATCAAAAAAGTTTAGTGTTGAAATTTCAAAAAAATACTCACTTAAAGATGCTGCTCAAGCACATAAAGATTTAGAAGCAAGATTATTAACTGGACCAGCAGTTATAATTCCTTAATCTAAACTTACATCCATATCAGACATATGAAGCCTTAGAGCGTTCGTTGAAATGTGAATTTCTCGAATAAAAAATAGTATTGAAATAATCATAGATAAACAACAAGAACCAAAAATTATCCGAGCTAAAAAAACTTCATCTAGATAGAGAGCAAAAACAGTCAACATGTTAAACAAAAAACCAAAAGCAGCGAACAAGATAGTCCATCTTAAAAGGGTTATTCTTCCACTTAAATTTATAAACTGTTTTTTCCATTCAGGAGGTATATGCTTTTCATACACATGTTCATCATGAAGCTGTCTTATAAGAATGCTTAATGAATGAAATCTATTACTATAAACTGACATCAACAATGGTATTGCTGGAAACATCAAAGCTGTCACAGTATAATCAATATTCATACGAATCAGTTTGATTATCAATCTTGCCTTTGTTATTTACAAGTAAAATCTTATGAACCAATTAAATCTTTTTGTTGAACTCACCAGACTAAAAAAACCAATTGGATACATGTTGTTATTTTGGCCGTGTTCATGGGGGCTTACAATAGCATATGATTTTTCTTCTGATTTAAATGTTTATTTTTTTTACTTATTACTATTTTTTTTAGGATCTGTTCTAATGAGGTCTGCTGGATGTATAGTAAATGATATTCTCGATCGAAAGTTTGATAAAAAGGTATTAAGAACTAAAGATAGACCAATAGCTTCAGGGAAAATTTCAGTTAAACTCGCTCTGCTATATTCGGGAATTCTATGTTTGATTGCTTTTTTAGTATTAATTAATTTCAATTTATTTACAATTGTAATTGCTTTGGCATCTATGCCATTGGCCTTCACTTATCCATTAATGAAAAGATTTACATATTGGCCCCAGTTATTCTTAGGTATTACTTTTAATTATGGATTATTACTGGGATGGACATCCATTAATGAGGAAATAAGTCTAATTCCAATGATATTTTATCTTGGCGCCATATTTTGGACATTGGGTTACGACACTGTATATGGATTTCAAGATATTGAAGATGACGAAATTATAGGAGTAAAATCAACATCAATTAAGTTTAAACAAAATCCAAAAATATTTTTATTTATATGTTATTTAATTTTCACTCTACTTTTCGTTATCACTGGTATCAAATTAAATTATAATAATTATTTTTTTATAGGTGCAATGACAGTTTTTTTTCATTTATTTTTTATTCAAATTAGTAATTTCAACAAAAAAAATAAAGGAAAATGTTTAAAAATTTTTAAAAGTAATAACTTTTTAGGATTAATAATATTAATTTGTATTCTTATTGGTAAGTTAAATTAAATGACTAATTCAAAAATTTTGGTAGATCTTTATAAAAGATATACAAAGAAACATCTAACAAAGATTTTTCTTTCTATTTTTTTCTCAATACTAGTTGCGGGTAGCACAGCAATGATTGCTTACTTGCTTGATCCAGCTATAGAAAAAATTTTTATTGAAAAAAACAAAAAGCTAATGGTAATAATTCCTTTTATTATTTTGATTACATTTGCAATCAAAGGTACTTCTCTTTATTTAGCAAGAATATTGCTCATTCAAGTTGGTGGTGAAGTTCAAAAAGTTCTTCAATTACAAATTATGCAAACAATTTTGAAATCAAATGTTGAAAAAATGACTAAAAAACATACAGGGAAATTTCTTTCACATCTCAGTTATGACTGTGGTATGGTTATGAAACTTGTAACCGATACAATTTTATTATTCTCAAAAGATAGTTTAACGCTAATTGGGCTTATAGGCGTAATGTTTTACCAAAATTGGAAATTAGCAATATTTGCAATCATAATGATACCTTTGGCTTCAACTGCTGCAAAGTCTTTGGGTAAAAGAATTGGTAAAGTTACCACAGAGTCTCAAGAGGTCGCTGGTTTTTTGAATTCATTTTTTATTGAAATCATTAAGAATCATAAAGTTATTAAAATTTTTCAAACAGAAGAATATGAAAATAAAAGATTGGCTAAAATTATAACTACCTTTAAAGAAAAAGTTGTAAAAATTCAAACTGTTATGACGAGAGCTACACCGATAATGGAGACTCTAACAGGTTTAATGATTGGAGGATTAATTTATTACGCAGGTAACTTAATAATAAAAGGTGAGTTGGAATTAAATAATTTTTTTTCATTTTTAGCAGCTATGATGCTTGCTTATCAACCAGTGAGATCATTGGCGACTTTAAATATGGGTATTCACCAAGGACTATCTGCTGCTAAAAGACTAATACCTATTATTGACGAGGATAACAGTGATAAAAATGGAGATAACCACCTTAAGATAGAACAAGGTAACATAATTTTTCAGGATGTTAGCTTTAAATACTCTGAAAGTTTAAAAAATGTTTTAAATAAAATAAATTTAGAATTTAAAAGTGGTCAAATGACTGCATTAGTTGGTCATAGTGGTGCGGGAAAATCGACTATACTAAATTTTATTCCAAGATTTTATGAACCTTTGAATGGGAGAATTTATGTAGACAATCAACCAATCAATGAACACTCACTATCATCTCTTAGAGAAAATATTTCACTAGTTAGTCAGGATATATCTTTATTTGATGATACAATTAAAAATAATATAAAATATTCTCGGCTTACTGCTTCAGATGAAGAAATCATTGAGGCTGCTAAATTATCAAATTGTGATGATTTTGTAACCAGTATGCCTAACGGATATGACACTGTGATAGGTGAAAATGGTGTTAGATTGTCTGGAGGGGAAAAACAAAGATTGTCTATTGCGAGAGCAATTCTTAAAAAAAGTAAAATTATTTTATTAGATGAGGCCACATCATCTTTAGACGCAGAAACAGAAGATAAAATTCAGAAAGCAATAAATTATCTCACTAAAAATAAAACAACAATTGTAATAGCTCACAGATTATCTACGGTTTTAAATTCAGACAAAATTTATGTAATCGACTCTGGAAATGTAGTAGCAGATGGAAATCATAATGAGCTATTAAATACTTCATCTATTTATAAAAACTTTTATGATAAACAATTAAAATCTTAATGTTTTTTATTTATAAAATTTTAATAAATTTCGTATTTTTTTTTTCTCCAATTATTATTGTTTTTAGAATATTTAAAGGCAAAGAAGACACTTCAAGATTTAAGGAAAAAATTGGTTTTTTTTCAAAAAAAAGAAATAAAGGAGAATTAATTTGGTTTCATGGAGCTAGTGTAGGTGAGATTCAAAGTATTATTCCATTAGTAGAAAGATTTGAAAAAAATAAAAAAATTAAGCAAATCTTGATTACATCAAATACTTTAAGCTCATCATTAATTATAAAAAATTTAAAATTGAAAAAAACAATACATCAATTTTTTCCAATTGATTGCAATTTTATTTCCCAAAAATTTTTAGATTATTGGAAACCTTCAAAAGCTTTCTTTATAGACTCCGAAATTTGGCCAATTACTATAAATAATTTACACAAAAGAAATACACCAATATTTCTTCTGAATGGACGAATTACAAATAAATCATTTAATCGATGGAAAGTTTTTTCTTCATTTGCAAGATCCATCTTTAGTAAATTTAATTTATGTCTTTCATCAAATAATGAAACAAGAAAATATTTAAAAAAACTAGGCGCTCAAAATATAAAAATAATTGGTAACCTTAAATTTAGTCAATCAGAAAATGAAAAAGCAAGTTTAAATATAGACCTAATGAATTTTATAAATTCAAGGAAAACATGGTGTGCATCTAGCACCCACTATAATGAGGAACAGTTTTGTGGAAACGCACACATAAAATTGAAAAAAAAATTTAAAAACCTCTTAACAATAATTATACCGAGGCATATTAATAGAATTAATTCAATTAAGACAGAACTCAATAACTTAAATCTTAAAGTTCATTTAGATGAACCTAAAAAAAAAATTAATCCTAATACAGATATTTATCTAGTTAATTCCTATGGGAAAACAAAATTATTCTATAAAGCTTGTAAAAATATTTTTTTAGGAGGGTCATTAATTAAGCATGGTGGTCAAAATCCATTAGAAGCAACTAGATATGGTTGTAAAGTTATACATGGTCCAAATGTCTCAAATTTTAGAGAAATTTATAAGTTTCTTAATAGAAAAAATTTATCACGAAAAATAACTAATCAAGATCAATTAATTAACTATGTTAACAAATATTTCAATTCTAAAAACAATTCAAAAAAAATAATTAGGGATTTACATTTAATGGGAATGGATATTTTAGATAAAACCTATAAAGAAATTAATAAATGATTTTAAAAAAACCAAAATTTTGGGATTTAAAAAAACCAAATTTTTTTGCGTATTTACTATATCCTTTTACAATATTTGTTGAAATTAATAATATTATCTCAAGTCTTATACCAAAGAAAAAGTTCACTGAAATAAAGACTTTATGTGTTGGAAACTTATATGTTGGAGGAACAGGAAAAACTCCAACTTCATTACTTCTATATAATCTTTTAAAGAAAATGAATATTAATCCAGTAACTGCTAAAAAATTTTATAACAATCAAATGGATGAACAAAAACTTCTTAAAGATAATTCAAATTTCATCTCACTAAGTAATAGAAAAAAAATAGTCAAAAAAGCTATTGAGATGAAATTTGATATGATAATTTTTGATGATGGACTTCAAGAAAAATGGATCGACTATGATATAAAGTTTGCTTGTTTTGATAGTGAAAAATGGATTGGAAACGGTCTTTTAATACCCTCTGGACCATTAAGAGAAAAAATAAATACTATAAAAAACTATGATGGAATATTTCTTAAAACAATCAGTAAGAACTCAAATTTAGATTATATTTATAATAATATCAAAGATATAAATCCTAATATTGAAATTTTTGAGACAGATATTGAAATAAAAAATATTAAAAAATTTAATACTGATGAAGATTATATTATTTTTTCAGGAATTGGAAATCCTGATAGTTTTAAAAAGTTACTAATTAAAAATAAATTTAAAATAATTGAAGAGATTACTTTTCCAGATCATTATAACTATCAAGATAAAGATATTTCAGAAATCATAGATAAAGCAAATTCTAATAATGCAGAAATCATTACAACTGAAAAAGATTTCAAAAGAATTCCTGAAAATTTTAAAGAAAAAATCAGTTTTTTAGAAATAGATATCAAAATTAAAGAAGAAAATAAGCTTATTCAATTTTTAAATTCCAAACTAAATGCAATTAATTAAATATTTTATACAGTTTGTTTTTATCATTTTTTTATTTTTATTATTTAAAATTTTAGGACTGAAATTATCAAAATCCTTTTCAAGTTTTATTTTCAAAACAATTGGCCCTTATTTTAGATCAAAAAAAATTTCACATTCTAATTTAACTATAGCTTTCCCTAAATTAGATGAAAATGAAAAAAATAAGATTATAAACGATATGTGGGTAACTTATGGTAAAATCTTTGCTGAATATATTTTTATTAAAAATTTCAGACAATCTCCTAAGTTTTCAAAAAAAATTATTATAGAAAATCAAAAAGGCTTAGAAAAAATAAAACAAAAAAATACACCAGTAATCTTTATATCAGGACATTTTGATAATTTTGAATTAATGGCAATGCATATTGAAAAGTCTGGCATTGATTTGGCTGCAATCTATAGACCTCTGAATAATAAATTCCTTAATCCACTAATGGAAAATATAAGAAAAAATTATATTTGTAAAAAACAAATTCAAAAAGGAATTTCAGGGACAAAGGAGTTACTAAGAGAATTTAAAAATGGGACATCTATTGCTTTAATGATTGATCAAAGAGTTTCTGAGGGAATAAAGTGTGATTTTTTTGGTCAAGAAGCTCTCACAACAACAATACCAGCTCAGTTCATCAAAAAATTTAATGCTGAAGTAGTTCCTATTAGTATTGAAAGATCAACAGACGATAATTTTAAAATTAAAATTTTTGATAACCTTCAATTTTCTAAAAATGACTCTGTTGAAAAAATTACACTGGAACTAAATAAAATTTTAGAAAAAATGATTATCGCAAACCCAAAACAATGGATTTGGACACATAATAGATGGAAAATATAATGATTTAGGTTTCTGATTCTCTTTTTTGATGAGCTTCCTTATACGAAAAATAGGCCTCTTGAGTTTCCACATTCCAATAGTTTAAATTATCCAAAGAAATTTTTTTACCTGAAACTGCACATAGAACATGGTCACCATTTTCAATTATTTTGAAATTATTTGGTAAATATTTCAATTTAGCTAATTTTTTCATGATTTATAGTTTATATATAATTATATGAAAGTTGGAGTAATAGGAAGCGGTGGAAGAGAACATGCCATATGTATATCTTTAAAAAAATCAAAAAATATTGACAAAATTTACTGTTTTCCAGGAAATGCAGGGACTAGCTTTATTGCAGAAAATATTGAGGTTGAACCGAATAATTTTGAAGAACTAAAAAGAGTAATAAAAGAACTAGGTATAGACATCATAATAGTAGGTCCTGAAAAACCACTGGTAGATGGAATAGTCGACTTCTTGAAACAAAATAAAATTAAAGTTTTTGGTCCAGATCGTGTTTCTTCACAGCTTGAGGGTTCAAAGATTTTCACAAAAAATTTATGTAAAAAATATCATATCCCCACTGCAAAATTTGGTGTCTTCAACAACACTCAAGAAAGTCTTTTATTCTTAAATGAGTGTAAATTTCCTATAGTTGTAAAGGCTGATGGTTTAGCAGCGGGTAAAGGCGTCTATATTTGTGAAACTCAGGATCAGTCAAAAAAAGCAGTTGAAGAAATTTTCAATGGTAAATTTGGAAAAGCGAAACAAATTTTAATCGAGGAATTTTTAAAAGGCGAAGAAATGAGTTTCTTTATAATTTCTGATGGTATCAGTTATAAAATATTTGGAACGGCACAAGATCACAAACGAGCTTTGGAAGGAGATAAGGGTAAAAACACGGGAGGAATGGGGGCCTACTCGCCTTCTAGATTGGAAAATGAAAAACTGGAAAAAAAGATAATAGAAAAAATAATCGAACCTACATTAAAAGGTTTAAAAGATATAAATAACAAATTTAAAGGTTTTCTTTATGCAGGATTAATGATTGTAGATGGTGAGCCTTTTTTAATTGAATATAATGTAAGAATGGGTGATCCTGAATGTCAAACGATACTTCCAAGACTCAAAACTGATTTTTTAGACATTGTGGTTGCCACTGTTAATGAGAATTTAAAAAATATAAATTTAGAATGGTTTGATGAAAAAAGCATTTGTGTTGTTTTAGCTTCAAAAGGATATCCAGATCAATTTAAAAATAATTTAGAAATTGAAGGTCTTAAAGAAATTAAGCTTCAAGATAATGAATACATTTTTCATGCGGGGACTAAAGTAAATCATTCAAAAATATACTCTAATGGTGGGAGGGTGTTAAATTTTGTAATTAAATCAGGCAATTTAAAAATCGGTAGAGATCAAGCCATAAGTTTGATTAATAAATTAAATTGGCAAAATGGATATTTTAGAAAAGATATTGGTTATAAGATTATATCGTAATGAGAATAATTTCAGGGAGATTTAAAGGAAAAAAGTTATTATTACCTAAAGATAAAAACACTAGACCTTTAAAAGATTTAGTAAAAGAGTCAATTTTCAATCTTCTAGAACATTCAAAAAAAATTAATATAAATTTAAAAAATTCTACAATTTTAGATTTATTTTCTGGCTCTGGATCTTTTGGTATCGAATGTTTATCAAGAGACTCTAAATATGTATGTTTTTTTGAAAATTATTTTGAAGCAATTAAAGTATTAGAAAAAAATCTATTTCTTTTCAAAAATGAAAGAAAATTTCAAATTTTTAATGATAATTGTTTTGAGTATTTTAACTCTGAAAAAAAAATAGATAAAAAATTTGATATAATTTTTATTGATCCTCCTTACAAAGAGATCAAAATTAATATGTTAATTGAAAAAATTATTTATAGAAAACTTCTTAAAAAAGACGGTATTTTTATTATTCACAGGCATAAAAAAGATAAAGTATTAATGACCGAAAAAATTAATATTCTCGATACTCGTACTTATGGGGTCTCCAAGGTGTATTTTGCTAATTAAGATCTTTTTAAAAGTTTTTTGGTTTCTATTTTAATAAGTTCAACAGCTGGTTGATCGTAAGGGTTTATTTTTAGAGCCCTAGCTAAAAGAATTGTTTCTAAAATGAAATATGTAAATAATTCACCTAGTGCTTCTTCATTTTTAAATTTTATAAAAAAACTTCTAAATGGTATATTTTTTTTTTGAAAAACTTTTTTTGTTGCTAAGATTTTAGAGTATAGAATATCACCTAGATCCTTCCTTTTTAAAAATTTTAAAGAACCAGGAATCATATCTTGATTTAATTTTGGATAATTTCGGTCCTTCGTATAAAAGAATGTATAAAAATTATTTTTATTACCATCCAAATATAATTGCATTAAACTATGATTGTCTTTGGGCATATTTGATATTATTGGAAAAATGCCGTTTCCTTTTTTTCCTAAACTTTCGGCTACTAATTGTTGATACCATTTTAAAAAATTATCTGCGGTTGCATCATAATTGAGAATTACTGAATTGAATTTTTTTCTTTTAACTAACTCTAAAATATTTGAAACATTAATTATGATCGAATTAAAAAATTTCTTATTAGCTACTAAATTATTAAATTTTTTGAATTTCATTGAGTCCAAGCCCATTAACTCTGCCGGTAACATGCCAACCTCTGACAAAACTGAGTATCTTCCACCAATAAAGTTATTATGATCAATAATATCCGCTCTTAGCTTCATGCTTATTTCTCTTAACACACTATCTTTTTTATCTGAAACTAAAACATTCTTATCATTTTTTTTAATATATAAATTAGAGTTCACAATTGTCTCTAACGTATTTCCAGATTTTGAAATTACTAAATTGAGATATTTTTTTTTTGGAAATATTATTTTTTGATTTAGATTTTCTAGAAAATAAAAATTTTTATTTATTTTATGTTTCAAAAAATCATAAATTGCCATTGTTCCTAAAGAAGATCCCCCCATACCAAAAATTCTGATATCTTTATATTTCTTATATTTTTTAATAGATTTTTTTGTATAGCTGTATTTGTAATCCCTTGATAAAGAATTTATAACTTCATTTTTCGAGAAAATTAATTCTTTCAAATATTTTTTTAATTTTAAATTTATTTTTTTGTTTATAAAATTTTCAAAAATAAGATTTTTGGTCGACATTATTGTTTTTGAATTTTTTCTGAAATACTTTTTTTAATATTAGATTTTGATGAGTTTTGATTATTATCCTCCTCTGCACTATTTTGATTTCCATCAAAAATAGATTTTATATTAATGTCTTTATCTATATTTTCAGGTTGTTCATTAGGTTTTGGTAATTTGGAAAAGTCTGGTGGTAAAACCAAAGGATCTTTTTTTTCTATTAAAAATTCCTCGCCTGAGGTAGCCCTCTTTTGTAGTTTGAAACCTCCGCAAGAAAACAAAAATGCAGATAATGCTAAGATTAGGAAAGTATTATAGATAAATCTCATTTAATTTTTTTTACCAAAGATTTCAAAACTTATTAAAAAAATTATGCCAATAGTAATGAATATATCAGCAACATTAAATATAAACCAATGAAAATTGTTAATGTGTATATCTATAAAATCTGGCACCGCGGAATAAAACATTCTATCAAAAATATTTCCAAAAGAACCTCCTATAATCATTATATAACTTAATTTTTCAAATCCACTAGATCTAAACATAAGCCAAATAATGACGACAGTTATAAGGCAAATAAAAAGTGTTAGAAAATTATAATATAGTTTTTCATCAAAAGAAAATAAACCAAAAGCAATACCTTCATTCCAAATCAAATTAAAATTTAAAAAAGACGTAATACTAATGCCATATTGTTCATAAGTTTCTGGAGAACCAATAATTAATAATTTGCTTATTCGATCGATTAAAAAAATAAGAATAATAATAGAAAAATCTACTAAATGTTTTTTTAACATTTTATCTACAATTTATGTCTTTCACAAGGTGTGCTGCTAATTTTCCAACATACTGGACATTTTTCACCTATTGCTTTCATTGTCTCTACAATTACATCATCTGTATCACTATTCTCAATTTTAGCTGAAGAAGTTATACAAAGTTCTGAAAGATCAATATTTTTCAAAAATTTTTGGTTCTCACTATTTAATTTCACAATTAAAGCTGCTTCTAAACTAGATCCTATATCTTTGCTTGCTCGTTTTTGCTCAATACTCAGATTGCAAATATCCCTTATTTTGATTAATTTTTCCCATTTAGAATTGAGCTTTGCATTATTAAATTTTTCAGGAAAATTTAAAAATTTTTCAAGATGAATACTTTTTTTGTTTTTTGAAATAAGTTGATAAATCTCCTCAGTTGTAAAAGATAATATTGGTGCAAACCATCTTATTAAAGAATTAAGAATAACATTTAACAATGTAAGTGTAGATTTTCTTTTTTCAGAATTTATTGGATCACAGTACAAAGTATCTTTTCTTATATCAAAATAAAAAGCAGATAAATCTACAGTGCAAAAGTTTAACAATTCTTTATATAAATTATGAAAATCGTAATCTTTGAAATACTTGTTAAATTTAGAATTTAAATTGTAAATTTTATGAAGCATAAATTGTTCTAATTCTGGTAAATTTTCAATTTTAATTTTTTCTAAATTAATTTGTTCAAAATTATCATTAAGATTTCCTAGCAAATATCTAAATGTATTTCTTATTTTTCTATAAGACTCAGCGTGCTGATCTAGTATAGAATAGTCTATTCTAAGATCCTCGGCATAATTTGAGGAAGCAACCCAAATTCTAAGTATATCAGCTCCATATTTTTTTAATATATCTTCAGGTGCAATTACATTTCCTAAAGATTTTGACATCTTTAAACCCTTTCCATCAACTACAAAACCATGAGAAAGAATAGACTCAAATGGTGCACGACCTCTTGTTCCGCAAGACTCTAAAAGCGACGAATGAAACCATCCCCTGTGTTGGTCAGAACCCTCAAGATACATAGATGCAGGCCACTTTAAATCTTTTCTTTTTTCTAATACAAATGAGTGTGTAGATCCACTATCAAACCATACCTCGACAATATCACTTAACTTTTCAAAATCCTCAGCTTTATATTTTTTCCCAAGAAATTTTTGTGGATCATCTGAAAACCAGCAATCAGATCCCTCTTTTTCATAAATTTTTGCAATATTATCAAAGACCTCATCATCAACCAAAATTTCACCTGTCTTCTTTTTAATAAAAATAGGTAATGGAACTCCCCATACTCTTTGTCTTGAAACACACCAGTCGGGCCTTGTTTCAATCATCGATTTTAATCTCTCTTTTCCTTTACTAGGATAGAAAGTTGTTTCATCAATTGCTTTTAAAGCTTTATTTCTAAGTTTATGACTATCCATAGAAATAAACCATTGAGGAGTTGCTCTGTGAACTAATGGTGCTTTTGACCTCCATGAATGAGGATAAGAATGAACAAGTTCACCGTTCGATAATAATTTTTTTTGGTCTCTTAATTTCTCAATCACAATAGAATTAGACTTAAAAATATGTATCCCTTCAAAAAGTGCTACATTTTTTGTATATCTTCCATCACCATCAACTGTTTCAATTGCTTTAATTCCATTATTCATACACAAATTAAAATCATCAGGACCATGACTTGGCGCACAGTGAACAATTCCTGTACCTTGTTCTGTAGTAACAAAACGTGCTTCCAACATAGGTATGTCATATTCATAACCAAGTTTTAAAAAAGGATGATTGCATATTGTTCCTTTTAAATCTCTACCTTTGAAATTTTTTAATTTTTTGAAACTTTGAATTTTGGTATCCTTTACAACTGTATCTATTAATGCATCTGCAATAACAATTTTTTTATTTTTAAAGTCTCCGTCATCATTCACTTCAATTAATAAATAATCTAGACTTTCATTGTAAGCCAAGGCTTTATTAGCTGGAATAGTCCACGGGGTAGTTGTCCAAATTACTATTTCACTGTCATTTAATTCTTTAATATTTGATGATTTAACTGGAAAAGATGCATAGATAGTATCTGACCTATGATCTTGATACTCAACTTCTGCATCTGCTAAAGCTGTTTTTTCAACAGTAGACCATAAAACAGGTTTAAAGCCTCTATACAAACTTCCTTCTTTTAAAAATTTACCTAGTTCTCTTACTATTTGAGCTTCAGCATTAAAGCTCATTGTAGAATAGTAATTATCCCAATCTCCTACAACTCCTAATCTTTTAAATTGATCTTTATGAACATCTATCCATTTTTCTGCAAAAGCTCTGCATTCTTTTCTAAACTCAACGATTGGAACTTCATTTTTGTTTTTTTTATTTTTTTTGTATTGTTCTTCAATTTTCCATTCTATTGGCAATCCATGACAATCCCATCCTGGAACATAGACAGAGTCTTTTCCGTCCATTTGATGAAATCTCACAATTATATCTTTTAAAATTTTATTTAAAGCTGTTCCCATGTGTATATTGCCATTCGCATATGGAGGACCATCATGAAGAACAAATTTTTCTTCTCCTTTTCTCGATTTTCTTAACTCATCATAAAGATTTATGTTTTGCCAAAGTTTCAAAATTTCAGGTTCTCGTGTTGGCAAATTTGCTTTCATCGAAAAAGCAGTTTTAGGAAGATTTATTTGAGATTTGCTCATTTTATTTTTTTGCTATTAATAAGTCAGTTTTAATTTGTTTTCTAAGTTGGTCGACATTTTTAAATTTTTTTTCTTTTCTAATAAATTTTTTAAATTCTACTGTTAAATACTTATTATAAAGATTTCCAGAAAAATTAAATAAATGAACTTCCAATAATATTTTTTTTCCATTAAATGTTGGTCGATAACCTAAATTTGCAATCCCTTTTATGTAATTGTTTGTACCATATCTTTTTGCTCTTACTGCATATACACCTGGGCAGGCTAAAATATAATCTTTGATATCAATGTTTGCCGTTGGGAAACCAATTTTTTTTCCTAGCTGTCTCCCTTTTTGTACCTTTCCAACAATTGACCAATTTTTATTAAGAATTTTATTGGCTTGTTCTAATTTTCCTTTTTGTAAAAGTTTTCTAACCAACGATGAAGATGCTATTTTCTTATTGGTTAAAAGTGGTTGTGGTTTAATTACCTTATAACCACACATACTTTCAAATTTAATCAACTGTCTAACGTTACCTTCTCTCTTATTCCCAAATCTAAAATTATTGCTTACAAAAATGAATTTTGGTTTTAATTTTTTTCCTAATATTTCTTTAATGAAAGTTATAGATTTTATTTTTGAGAATTTTCGATCAAACTTTTTTATTATCAAAAAATCTACATTAAGATTTTTGAGATTATCAATTTTTTGCTGCAAATTAGAGACTCTAAAATTATCTAAATTCTTATTAAAAAACATTTTTGGCATTGGTTCAAAAGTCAACACACCAATTTTTGAGGAATATTTTTTTTTATATTTCTTGGCTAATGAGAATAATTTTTGATGTCCTTTGTGAACTCCATCAAAGTTACCAATTAATATTATTGATTTTTTATATCTTGGATTGATATTAAAATTTTTATATATTTTTTTTGATTTTACCATTTCAATTCCGATTGAATATAGTTACAAATTGCTTCGTAAGATTTTGCAACTTTTTCAATTCCTTTTTCTTTAATTTCGTCCTTATGAATTCCATTTGAGATTATCAAAGAGTCATAATTTAAAAGGTTTGCTCCTTTTATATCAGTATTTAAATTATCACCTATGGAAAGAATTTTTTTATTTTTGTTATCGATAGATTGATTATAAACTTCAGGATAGGGTTTTCCAAAGTAAACAACTTCTCCACCCATTTTTTCAAAAACCATTGCAACAGAACCAGCACAAAATTCTCTTGTGTTTCCTCTGTCAACAATTAAATCAGGATTTGTGCAAATCATTTTTTTTTTTGTATTTTTTTCGAGCAAATCTTTATAATAATTTAAGTTTTCATTGTGATCATCAAACAATCCGGTGCATAAAATATATTCACTTTTTTCTATATTATCTAATTTCATTTTTTCAAAGTCTTTAAATAAATCAAAATCTCTTGGTGGACCCACGTGAAAAAAAGATTTTTTAATTAAATTTTTTTTTAAATAAATGAGAGCTGCCTCACCAGATGTAAAAACATGGTCTCTAATTTCTTTCTCCATGCCTAGCTTTTCCAAAAAAGATTTAACTGCATGATTAGGTCTTGGTGCATTCGTGAGTAAAATATAGTCCTTTCTTTTTTTATTGATTTCTTTGAGAACTTTTATCGCTTCAAGGTGTAGAGTAACCCCATTATGGACCACCCCCCATAAGTCAACATAAAATAGCTGATAATTGTCTGCTATAGAGCTTAGACCTTCATTATCTAAATTTTTAGTCATGAAATTAATCTATAAACCATAAAACCCACAAATTCCTTTATTTTTTAACCAACTAATTTTTAACTATATCTTGAAATAGTAAGGCCAATCTCTATATGAAGACCATATTAATAAGGAGAATTTATGAAATTTAGACCGTTACACGATAGAGTTTTAATAGAAGTTTTAGATAGCAGTGAAAAAACTGCTGGTGGAATAATCATACCTGATACAGCACAAGAAAAACCTCAAGAAGGCAAGGTGGTTGCGATTGGTGGAGGTGCAAAAACTGAAGACGGTAAAACTATACCAATGGATGTAAAAGTTGGAGATAAAGTTTTATTTGGCAAATGGTCAGGAACTGAAGTCAAAATTGATGGCAAAGAATACAGCATAATGAAAGAATCAGACATTATGGGTATTTCGAGCAAATAATTTAATTTAAAGGAGAAAATAAAATGGCAAAAATAGTAAAATTTGATGCAGAAGCAAGAGCAGCAATGATTAGAGGAGTAAATATCCTGGCTGATACGGTTAAAGTAACACTAGGACCAAAAGGAAGAAATGTGGTTATGGATAAATCTTATGGTGCTCCAAGAATTACAAAAGATGGTGTTTCTGTTGCTAAAGAAATTGATCTTGAAGATAAATTTGAAAACATGGGTGCTCAAATGGTTAAGGAGGTTGCTAGTAAAACAAATGATGAAGCTGGTGATGGAACAACCACGGCAACTATTCTCGCACAAGCTATTGTTAGAGAAGGTGTAAAATATGTTACCGCAGGTATGAACCCTATGGATGTTAAAAGAGGAATTGATGCTGCGGTGGATGTGGTTAAACAAAATCTTGTATCTTCAGCTAAAAAAGTAAAAGATAGTGATGAGATTGCTCAAGTTGGAACAATTTCTGCTAATGGTGATAAAGAAATCGGTACTATGATTTCTAAAGCAATGCAAAAAGTTGGTAATGAAGGTGTTATAACGGTTGAAGAAAACAAAGGAATTGAAACAGAATTAGATGTTGTTGAAGGTATGCAGTTTGATAGAGGATATTTATCTCCATACTTTATTACTAATAGTGATAAAATGACAACTGAATTAGAAAATCCTTTT
>CABYNK010000015.1 GCA_902520355.1 uncultured Pelagibacteraceae bacterium | reverse complement strand
GTCGCTGTTTATAGTAGAAAGTGTTTAGAAAAATCTTATAAATTGACTAGAAGCAATTATTATAGGGAACACGTAACATTATTCATTAAACATAATAAAAAACTATTTAACCAAATTAATATAGTTGCACCAGAGAATTTTTATTGGCCTTCACTTGGTCTTACTCTTGATGAATATGATGATTATGTTTTGCTCAAGAAAATAATTGAATATTTCAAAAAGAGAAAAAAATTTTATTTTAAATGTGATGAGGTGATAGAATTACTTAAAAAGAAAAAAAAATGGCTAAAAATTAACACAAACGTAAAAAGGAAAAAAATCAAATTTAAATGGTAAAAAAAAAGTCAATACTGATTGGTTTAGGAAATATTGGTTTAAATTACGATCTAAATACCCGATATATAATGACACATGCAAAGTCATTATTAAAAAATAAAAATGTCAAATTTGTTTGTGGTATAGATAAATCAATCAATCAAAGAAAAGTTTTTAATAAAAGATATAAAATACCTTCCTTCGCAAAACTAAATAATAAAGCATTATTAAATAGTAATTTTATAGTCTTAAGCACTCCTAATCATACACATTTGAAGTACATACAAAAAATCCTACTTTATAAAAATATAAAAACGATACTTTTGGAAAAGCCTGGAGGATCAAATTTTAATGATTTTAAATATATAAAGTACCTATGTAAAAAGAGAGGTGTCAAACTTTATATAAACTATCAAAGGTTATATGACAAAAATTATTCAAAAATAAAAAATACATTTAATAGAATGACAAATTTCAAAGGAGTTGTAAATTACAGTAGAGGTTTGGAAAATAATTGTGGTCATGTCCTAAGCTTATTTGAAAAATTTAATCTAAAAAAAACCAAGATACTTCTTTTAAATAAAAAAGAAAACCCTGATTTTTTTATTAAATTTAGTAAAGGACAAATACTATTTTTAAACAACCCTAGAAAAAATATATCTAATAATGAGTTTGAGTTAGTAAGTAGGAATTATAAGATAAAATCTTTTAACGAAATGAACAAATTTTATATCTTTAAAATTCAAAAAGACAAATATATAAAAAAGAATTATGTTTTTTCCAACAAAAGTAATATTATTGAATTTGATCAAAAAAACTCTCAAAAATCTGTATTAGATGTTATCTTAAGAGGAAATAAAACATTATATAAAGATATTTTAGAAAATTCTTATAATACATTCAAATTAATTAATAAGATTAGATTTATGGTAAAGAATAATTAAAAAAATGAATATTAAAACTATTAAATATAGATTTAAAAAAAAGAATACTATTGGCAAACAGGAAATACAATCCTCTATAAAAGTTTTAAAAACTGGAGACTTGTCAGGTTTTATGGCTTCAAGAAATCAGGGATTTCTTGGTGGTCCTCAGGTTAGAAAATTTGAAAAAAAATTAGAAAAATTTTATAATGTCAAATATGCAATATCTGTAAACTCTTGGACCTCTGGTTTAATAACAATAATTGGAAGCTTAGATGTAGAGCCAGGAGACGAAATTATAGTAACTCCTTGGACAATGTGTGCAACCGTGACTGCAATTTTACATTGGAATTGTATTCCAATATTTGCAGATATAAATTACGAGGATTACTGTATAGACCCTGAAATTATAAAAAAGAAAATAACGAATAGAACAAAAGCCATCATTGCTGTTGATATTTTTGGTTATCCTGCGCAAATTGATAAAATTAGAAAAATAATAAAAAAAAAAGATATAAAGATTATATCTGATAATGCTCAAGCACCTTATGCATTTTATAAAAATAAAATTTCTGGCACTAATTCAGATATCGGAGGTTTTAGTTTTAATTATCATAAACACATTAACACAGGTGAAGGTGGAGCAATAATTACAAACTCAAAAAGACTGGCTCAAAGATCTAGATTGATAAGAAATCACGGTGAAGCAGCAGTGTTAAACAATAAAAAACTTTTAAATAACATTTTAGGCTATAATTTTAGATTAGGCGAAATAGAAGCAGCAATAGGCATTGAACAATATAAAAAATTAAAAAAGATAGTATCAAAAAGACAAAAACTTTGTAGAAAACTTACTAAAGGGTTGAGCAAATTAGAGGGATTAGTTTTACCAAAAGAAAGTCCTCAAAGAACTCACAATTACTATATATATCCTATTACTTTAAGCGAAAAAATTTTGAAAAGATTCTCTAGATCAACAATAATTAAGCATCTTGAAACAGATGGAGTCCAAGGTTTAATTTCAGGCTATGAAGTTGTACATAAATTTCCAATGATAGAACACAAAATAGCTTATGGAACCAAAGGTTTTCCGTGGAACATAAATAAAAAAAACTTAAAAAAAGGTAAAATAATTTGTAAAAATGCTGAGAAACTTCACGAAAGATCTTTTATAGGTATAGAGGTTTGTTTATATGAACTTTCCAATAAAGATATAGAATTAATAATTAAATCTTTTTACAAGATTTGGAAAAAATTAAAATTATAAATAATTATTAAAAATGAAAATTGGTAGAAAACATATATCACAAAACTCTAAAACATATTTTATTGCTGATATAGCTGCTAATCATGATGGAAGTTTAAAAAGAGCTAAAAAACTTATTGCATTATGTGCTAAAGCTGGAGCGAATGCTGCAAAGTTCCAACATTTTAAAGCCGAAACAATTGTGAGTGACAAAGGGTTTAAACAATTTGGAAAAAAAAGCCACCAATCAAAATGGAAAAAAAGTGTATTCCAAACATATAAGGATGCAAGTATTGATCCAAGTTGGACAAAAGAACTTTACAAACATTGTAAAAAAAATGGTATCGATTTTATTACCACACCTTATGACATCAATTACGTAAATGATGTAAATAAGTATGTATGTGCTTATAAAATTGGTTCTGGTGATTTAACATGGCATGAAATTATTAAACAAATTAGTTCAAAAAGAAAACCAGTTATATTAGCTACTGGAGCTTCAAAATTAGAAGAAGTAAAAGAAGCAGTTAAAATAATTCTAAAAAAAAATAAAGAATTAGTTCTTATGCAATGTAATACAAATTATACAAATTCAGAGGATAATTTCAATTTCATCAACCTTAAAGTTTTAGATCAATATAAAGAATTATTTGGAAATAAAGTAATTTTAGGATTAAGCGATCATACATTAGGACATTCTACAGTTTTAGGCTCTATTGTGATGGGAGCTAAAGTGATCGAAAAACATTTTACTGATAATAATAATAGATCAGGTCCAGATCATAAATTTTCTATGAATTTTGATACTTGGAAATCTATGGTCGAAGATACAAGGAGATTAGAGAAAGCAATAGGAGATGGTAAGAAAAAAATTGAAAAAAATGAGAGACAAACTAGTTTTTTACAAAGAAGAGGACTTTACTTAAATAAAGTTAAAACAAAAAATGAAAAGATTCAATCAAAAGATTTAATTGCTCTTAGGCCGTACCAATCTAATGGGTATCATCCTTATGAAATTAAAAAACTTATCGGTAAAAAGGTTAAAAGAAAAATTTTAGAGGGAGAATGCATAAAAAAAAATATGATAAGACGATAATCTTAATTCCATCTTATAATGAAAAAAAAAATCTAGAAAAATTTATTAATAATCTTAACTTAGATTATAATGTCTTAGTTTTAGACGATTCTTCAACTGATGATACAGTGGAATTTTTAGAAAAAATGAAAATACCATTTATAAAAAATAATTACAAACTTGGTTATGAAAAAAATTTAATTCAGGGTTTTAAAAAAATATTAGAAAAAAATATTTTTGAAACTGTTGTCACTATGGATGCAGATGGAGAACATCCTATCGAAAATATTGATGAGATAATGAAATTTAAAAAACAATTAGTAATAGGTAATCGAAGAAAAAAAAATAGAATTATTGAGTTTTTACTTGGAAAAGTTTTTTTTATGTTATATCAGATTAAAGACCCATCATGTGGATTTAGAGTTTACGATATTAAAGCACTGCGTCAGATTGATAATTTTACTAATATGAATTTTTATCTGATTGATTTTTTAGTTTTTCTTGTAAAGAGAGGTTATTCGTATTCTAATTTTGATTTTAATAACCCTAAAAGAAAAGATGTGTCAAAAGTTGGTAACTTTTTAAGTATTTATGTTAAATATTTAAGAATATTATTTTACGTAATTTATAAAAAAATTTTCTAATAATTTTTTTTTGTAATTATAAAATTATTCAGAACTAGTATGTCTATTCCAGTTCCAAAAAAACACCTAATCGCATTTGATGGTGTATTTACAATTGGTTCTCCCTGTATGTTAAAAGATGTATTTATTAGAATTGGATGTCCAGTGATTTTTCCAAACTGATCAATTAATTTCCAATACTTAATATTACTTTTTTTAGTTACGACTTGTGGTCTTGCAGTTCCATCTATATGCACAGAAGAGTCAAATTTTTTTCTATAATATTCTTTCACTGGAAGAGCTAAAATCATATACGGACTATCAGAACAATCTTTGAAATATTCTTTAAAGTGAGTGTCATTAACAGAAGGACAAAATGGTCGCCATAATTCTCTATGTTTTACCTCTTTATTGAGTTTGTACCTCATATTTCCAATCATTGGATTAGCTAAAATTGAACGATTTCCTAAAGCCCTTGCTCCTACCTCTGATCTACCTTGAAACCAACCTACAATCTTACCATTAGATAAATATTTTGCAGTTTCAAAAAATATATTGTTACTTTTACGAAAATTTAATTTTGCCTCTTTAATAGATTCAAGAATTTCTTTGTTTGAAAATTCAGGTCCATAGTAAACATTATCTAATTTAGTAAATTTTTTCGCTTCATGTTTCTTGGCTAAAATTATAGCAGCACCAAGTGAAACACCATTGTCTGATGATGCCGGCTGAATAAATATATTTTTAACTTCTCTTAATTTTGAAAGTTCTCCATTTAACTTGCAATTCATGTGGACACCACCAGCGAGACACAAGTTTACCTGTTTATTGGATCTCATATGTTTTCTAACTAATAATTTAACTATCTCCTCTAATCTGAATTGGACATTGAAAGCTAGGTTTTTGTGAAATTTTGTAATTTTTTGTCCAGGAAGTCTTGGTTTTCCAAATATTTTAACAAATGTATCACTATATCTTTGACTAAAATTTCTATTAGATGAAAATCTAAGATTTGGATTCAAAGAAAAATTTCCTTCATCATCATAAGTTAAAAATTTGTTTAATTTTTTTTGGATTTTCTTCGAATATTTTCCATAAGCTGCTAAGGCCATTAACTTTCCCTCCTCAGACAGAGCTTTAAATCCGAAAAAATCAGTAAATGTTGAATAATAGCCTCCAAGTGTATTTGGTAGAAAAAATTTTTTTAAAACTTTAATTTTTTCTCCTTTTCCTAGGTAAATTGCTCCTGTCATTTCTTCACCCATACCATCCACAGGTTATGCATCTTTAATATCAGGAGTTCCTATAGTTACATATAAATCTGAAACATTTGCAAATAATGTTTGTTCTAGCTTACTTATGGAAGCAGATTTACAAGAGTTTATCACTAAAAATTTATCAGATTATAAAAGTTTGGCTATTGAGTTAGGTCGAAATAAAGAAAAGTTAAACAGAATTAAAAACAAACTTAAAGAAAATTTTTTGAAAAAAAAAATATTCAATTCTAAGTCATACGTTTCAGATTTGGAAAAAGCTTTTTATAAAATTTATCACTTAAAAAAAGATAATAAAATTTGTAGTGATTTGATTTTAGATTAGTAATTGCAATATTTTATTTGGCGAATTTTATGAAACTGGTGGGTATTTTATAATTATTTCGTTTAACCAAGTTTGTATATTTCTGATTCTACTGTCGGATGAAGGATGAGTGCTCATAAATTGAGGAGGCTCTTTACCTTTATTTACCTCTTTCATCCTCTCCCATATTTTTTCAGTTTCTCTAATATCATAACCAGACAAAGAAGAAAAAATCATACCTAGATAATCAGCTTCACTTTCCTGTTTTCTATTGAAAGGATTCATTATACCAATTGAAGATATCAGACCGACAGTATCCATACCAGTTGACCTATTTATTTGACTAAGTGCTCCTCCACTAAAAATATCAATAATAGTCGTGCCTGTTTGTACCAGCACACCACGACTAGCTCTTTCTACAGAGTGTTTTGCAACAGCATGAGCAATTTCATGGCCCATAACAGCTGCTAATCCATTTTTATTTTTTGTAATTTTAAGCATACCACTATAAACAGCAATTTTACCTCCTGGCATACACCAAGCATTTTTGACTTTATCATTATCGATTAAGATATATTCCCACTTAAAATTGGCAGTTGGATCTGGGAGATTTGATTTATCAAAATAAATTGATATTGCATCTTCCATTTTTTTTCCGATTTCTTTTATTTCATTTATAGATTTTGTATCTTTGATTAATTTTTCCTTTTCTTTTACTTTTTCATAAATTTGAGCTGCTTGAGCATTTAATTTTGCCTCTGGAATTAGCTTTAATTGTTTTCTATCTGTAATAGGAGCTGTTGTACAAGAATTAATAACAAAACCACAACATCCACAACCTATATAAGTTAAAAATTTTCTTCTATCCATTTTGTAAGACATTGGTATTATATATTATAATGAATCTAAACAATAAAATATTATTAATATTATTCATAATAGCAATAGCTTTTGTGATATTTTCAAGTTTTAAATAATGACAAAACAGAAGAAAAAAAAATCAATTAGTTTAATTCTTAGAAATTATTTTATTACCGGTGTAGTTGTTTTAATACCTATTGGTTTCACTTTATATCTAAGTAAGATATTAATTGGGGTTTCATCAAAAATAATTCCAGAGAATATAAATCCAAATAGCTATCTACCATTTGAAATTCCAGGATTAGAGATAATACTATCGGTAATTTTTATCACTGTTGTTGGAGGTTTATCTTTATCATTTTTGGGTAAACGAATTCTTAAACTTATCGATGACCTATTCAAAAGAATTCCAGTTCTAAGAACAATTTATTCTGCAATAGTTCAAATGACAGAAACATTCTCTAATAAAGATCAGAAAGATAAAAAAAGTGTTGTTTTGATTGAGTATCCTAGAAAAGGTGTTTGGGCAGTTGGTTTTGCAACAAAAGAAAATAAAGGTGAGATGGCTGAAAAAACTAACAAGAAGTTGATTAACGTTTTTGTTCCAACAACACCAAACCCCACAAGTGGTTTCTTGCTTATGTTCCCGATCGAGGAGGTTATATATCTTAATATGACTTTTGAAGAAGCTTCTAAATTTATTGTATCTGCCGGAACATCCACGGGTAAGAATTAAGCAATATCATTAATTATATCAGCTCTATCATATAACTTAATTAATGGTTTGAATTTACTTATATCCTCATTATCATTTTCAATTCTTTTTATTTCTTTTTCAGCTAAAATAAATAGATCATGATTATGAACTGGGTCAGCTAACTTGAAGTTTTTTATTCCACTTTGTTTAAAACCTAAAATGTCTCCAAAACCTCTCAATTTCATATCTTCCTCTGATATCTTAAAACCATCATTAGAGTCTTTCAGTATATTAATTCTTTTTTTTGCATTATCACTTAGATTTGACTTAAACATTAAAATGCATGAAGACTCTTTACTGCCTCTCCCAACTCTGCCTCTCAGTTGATGCAGTTGAGATAAACCAAATTTATTAGCATTTTCAATTATAATTACATTTGCGTTTGGAAAATCTATACCAACCTCAATTATAGTAGTTGAAACTAAAATCTTAAACTCATTTTTTAAGAATTTGTTTAAGATCATTTCTTTTTCCTCAGTTGTGGTTTTACCGTGAAGGAGAAAAACTTGTTTTGGAAACAGTTTATTCAAGTATTCCGATTTTTTAATTGCAGAAGAATGATCAAGTTTTTTTGACTCTTCAATTAAAGGGCACACCCAAAATATTTGATTACCTAGTTTAATTTCTTTTTTTATAAATTTTATTACATCATCAATTTTATTTTCAGGCTTACTATAGGTTTTTACGGGTTTGCGAATATTCGGTTTTTCACGAATAATTGAAAGATCCATATCGCCATAAATTGTCATTGTTAAAGTACGTGGAATTGGTGTAGCAGTCATCAAAAGAACATCACAATCTTTTCCGGCTTTATCAGATAATTTTTTTCTTTGATTTACTCCAAATTTATGTTGTTCATCTATTATTATTAATCCAAGTTTTTTAAATTCCACTTTTTTTTGGAAAAGTGCATGAGTTCCAAAAATTATATCAATTTGTTTATTGGATAATTTATTGAGGATTACTCTCTTATTTTTATAAGAAGATTTTCCTGAAATTAATTCAATGTTAATATTTTTAGAAAATAGTTTTTTAGCTAAAAGAAAATGTTGTCTCGCTAATATTTCGGTTGGTGCCATTACAGCAACCTGAAAACCTGAATTAATTGTATTAAAAGCAGATAGTAAAGATACAATAGTTTTTCCACTACCTACATCTCCTTGAAGTAGCCTAAACATTTTATTTTCAGAGCATAAATCTTTATTTATTTCACTTAATGTTTTATTTTGGTCATTCGTTAATGAAAAATTAAGTTTAGATATAATTTCATTTTGTTTTTTTATATTAAAATTTTTTTTTGTTTTTTTAATCCTTTTTATTTTTTTTCTTATTTCTGAGTTTACTAAAAAAGTAGAAAAAATTTCATCATAAGCCAGTCTCTGATAAAAATTTTCTTTAAATTTACCAATATTTTGCGGTTCATGTAATTTTTTGATAGAGACATTCCAACCCATATTGTCGAATTTTTTCAAAATATCTTTTGAATGCCATTCTTCAATTTTAGGTAAATTATTTATTATTTGAAAAATTATCTTATTATAAACTTTTTCACTGATACCTTCAGTTAATGAATAACTATTGTGTTTTTGTTTAATTATGGAAGAGTCCTCTGAAATATATTTTGGATTTGTTAATTGATATTTATTTCTGAAATATTTGATTTTTCCACTAATAGTAACCTCTTTGCCAATGGGTAGTATTTTTTTGACGTAACCTTCATAACTGTTAAAAAAAACACAATCTATTTCACCAGTGTCATCTTTACATAAAACTCTATTTGGTAAGTTTCTAACTCTAGGGAATGAATATTTGAGAGGAATTATAGTTATTGTCTGTATTTCATCTATTTTTAAATCTTTTATTTTAGATGATAAAGTTCTATCAGTGTAAGCTTTTGGTAATTTCCAAAGTAAATCAAAAATAGTATTTACCTTTTTTCTCTTTAATAAATTTGAAGTTTTAGTTCCAACACCTTTTAGTAAGCTAAGATCAGATAATAAGTATTCATAATTTCTTTTCATATCCATAAACTGGTATTATATTATTATTATGACTGCTGATATAGAACAAATTAAAAAAAAAATTATTTACAGATCAAATTATCGCGGCACAAAAGAAATGGATAAACTTTTAGGTGCATTCACAAGAAAATATTTAGATCAATTAAAAGGCGAAGACTTAAATCAACTGATTAAACTTTTGGAGATTGATGATAATAATCTTTATAATTTCTACAATGGTTTAAACACAGACATACAATTTGAAGATAATAAGATTAATAATTTATTTAAAAATTTTAAATATTGAAAGTTTTGATGGCGGAGAGACTGGGATTCGAACCCAGGAAAGAGTTGCCCCTTTGCCGGTTTTCAAGACCGGTGCTTTCAACCGCTCAGCCATCTCTCCGTAGGCAAGGTTTTATAAGTAAAATATTTAAATTCAACAAAAAAACAGGGGAAATAATTTCTTTAATATTACCTGTCGCTCCGGTGCTTTCAAAATTTACAAATATTTATCAATATATTTTTCAGGTATCGATGATTTATAACCTTTAAGCTTGAGATTAATCACAAAATTTTTTAATAATTTACCAACCACCAAACCCATAGTCTCAAAACCTGCAACATGCTTACTATTTCTTAATAAATCTTCTAGTTTTTGATATTTATTTGCTTTTTCTAATTTAAAATCCTTGGTTTTTATTTTCTTAATAAAATTATATTTGTTTGATTTTTCTCCAGGATGATTTTTGATAATTATTTTCTTGATATTTTGATTTTTTATATAAGTACCTATCTTTTTTAAAAAATTCATAAATAAAGCTTTATCAGTAATATTAATTTTTCTTGCTTCATCAAAATTAGACGAAAGATATATCAAATTATTATTTTTTTTTGTATTTTTGATTTTAAAACTACTTAAATAAGGATTATTTATCTTTGTTATCTTTGTTCTTTTTTTAAAGACTTTTTTCGCAATTTTGAGAGAGTCTTTATCATATACAATTATCTCATCTGGATAATAGTGTTTATTAAAAAGTTTAAACCTTTGTTTGTAGTTTACCCAACTATCTAAAAAACTTATAGAATAAATTCCTTTCTCTCTAGCCATTTTCAAGTATTTAACTTCAGATTTGTTATTATATGACGTTCCTGTGATTAAAAGATTAAATTTTTTCTTGGATTTTTTTTTGTGTTTATTAATATTTTTTAATTTCAATCTAAATATTTCAATGGCAGGTCCTGATAGTAAATAATGACAGTTTATATTTTTCTTTTTAATATACGAAGATAAAATTTGAGCTCCTCCAGCATCATGTGAAACTACTAAGATATGACGTTTTTTTATTACATTTAATTTAGACATTAAAAATTTTTGAATTATTACTATTTAACTATTTAAATTACTATAAATTATGCTATTTAATAAATATCATATTATATGACAAGTGTATTTCATTAAAAGTAAATTTCATGAAAATATTAATTCTTGGTTCATCTGGAAGATTAGGAAATCTTCTTTATAAGACCTTTAAAAGTAAGCATCAAGTATTTAACAATGGTTTAAAAAAAAGAAAATATGACATCTCAAATTTCAATAAAATTCAAAAATTATTAAAAAATAATTTAGATTTAATCATAAATTGTTCAGGGGAGACAAATATTGAAAATTGTGAAAAAAATAAGCTTGAATTAGCAAAACAAAAAAACTCATTTAGAAAATTTATATCTTTAGCACATAAAAAAAAGATTAAATTTATTCAAATATCAACGGATCATATGTATGATAATCCAAATTTTAATAAATCAAGTAATGAAAAAACAAAACCGAAAATTAATAACTATTATACAAAAAATAAAATAGCTCTAGAAAATATTGCTTTAAAAAAAAACGCATTAATTTTGAGAACAAATTTTTTTTCATTCACTATGAAAAAGCACATTGTATCAAATCTCCTTAAAAATGTTAAAATGCATAAATCTGTTAATTTAGCTTACGATCAATATTTCTCACCTTTGAATATTTTCACTTTAGTAAAAATTCTTGAAACTATAATAGATCAAAGAAAATTTTTTAGTGGAATTTATAATTTGGGCTCTAAAAAAGGTATGAGTAAAGCAAACTTTTGCTTGAAAATATTAAAAAGAGAAAAAATTAAAAACTTTAATTATAATTTGGCTAAAATAAATGATTTATGTTTAGTTAAAAGATCAAAAAATATGAAAATGTCAGTCAAAAAATTTGAAAATAAATTTAAGATTAAACTTCCATATTTATCTCAAGAGTTAAAAAAAAATAATGATTTTTACTGATTAATAATTCTTATTATTTGAAACCTTTCAGCATGAGAAAAACCACACTGAGATCCAGCTATTCTTGATTGAGAAAGAATATTTTCTGCAGATCTTGGATGAGGTATTTTTTTTATCTCCGATTTGTAGATTTTCATAAGCTTAATCTTTTCTTTTACATAATAATCAATATTTTCAAAGTAGTTAGGTGTGAAACTTCCAAATGATGAATATGACCACTCTGAGGAGGATGGAATTTCAAACGATAAAATTGTTCTAATTTTTTTTTTTAACACCGGTCTAGTTGCAGTCATAACCATCTCCATGCATAATCGATGATCCCTGTTAAGATCAGAATTAGAATGAGTGTAAATTATATTTGGGTTAATTTCATTGATTTTTTTTTCAATCTTTTTTGTTATATCTAATAGTTGAGAGTTTTTAGATCTTAAGTTAGGATAATTTAAAAAAGAAATACTCTTAGCTTTTAATATTTTTGAAATTTTTTTTGCCGCCTCTTCTCTTTTTTGAATATCTTTAGTTGCTTTTATTTTATTGAAACTATCATATCTTGCAGAACTGCCTTCAAAAACAAAAACTAGATTAATTTCATTTTTATTATCTCGATGTTTTAGTAATGATCCACCACATCCTAAAACTTCATCATCTGGATGTGCACAAATTACTAAAATTTTTTCTTTCATAAATATAAGTTGATTATAAATAAAAAATAAAGTAAGTGAACAACTAATTAATAAATACTCTAATCTATGGCATATTATTTAGGAATATTTGGAGGAGAAGGAACTACTAATGCTTCAGCAGCTCTAACAAATGGTAATAAAATAATTGCTTTTGCAGAAGAGGAAAGATTCAATAGAATAAAAAATTCTCCATCACATTTACCAATTAAATCTATTATTTTTTGTTTAAAAAAAGCGAAAATTAATATTAATAAAATCAAAGCAATAGGTTTTGGCTGGGACTGTATTCATCAAACAAATAATGTAGATAAAATAAAAAAAAAAATTCAATCAAAATTTAATTCAATTAACAATTCCTACAATAGGAATCTTGAGAAAAAATTTACATTAGGACTAAATTACAAAAAAATTAGAAATGAATTAAAGTGGTCATTATCAAGATATAATGAAAAATTGGGTAATAAAAAGATAACTTTTATTAAACATCATTTATGTCATGCGGCAAGCTCTTTTTATGTTTCAGGTTTTAAAGATTCATTGATTGTAGTTTTGGATGGTATGGGTGAAGAAATGACAGGAGCAATTTACCTAGGAAAAGGAGAAAAAATTAAAGTTTTAAAAAAATTTTTTCTACCAAATACACTTGGAGGCTATTATTCAACATTTACTGATTTTTTCGGATTTAAAGCTCTGTCTGAGGAGGGAAAGTTAATGGCCTTAGCAGCTTATGGAAAATATTCGAAGAAAATCCAAAAAAAATTAAACAAATTTTTAACTTATGATGATGAAGGAAATTTTTCTTTGAATCCAAATCTTAGATTTTCATCTAATAGAAATTTTAGTCAAAGATATAGTGATACATTTGTTAAAATATTTGGAAAACCAAGACTTCCTGGACAAAAAATTACAAAATTTCACAAAAACCTAGCTTTCAATGTCCAATTCAGATTAGAGGAGATAGTTAAATTATTAGTTAGAAAACATATGAGATCCAATAAACAGGTAAACTTGTGTCTCGCTGGTGGTGTCCACATGAATTGCAAGTTAAATGGAGAACTTTCAAAATTAAGAGAAGTTAAAAATATATTTATTCAGCCGGCATCATCAGACAATGGTGTTTCACTTGGTGCTGCTATAATTTTAGCCAAGAAACATGAAGCGAAAAAATTTACTAAATTAGATAATGTTTACTATGGACCTGAATTTTCAAACAAAGAAATTCTTGAATCTATTAAAGAGGCAAAATTAAATTTTCGTAAAAGTAACAATATATTTTTTGAAACTGCAAAATATTTATCTAATGGTAAGATTGTAGGTTGGTTTCAAGGTAGATCAGAGGTAGGAGCAAGGGCTTTAGGAAATCGTTCAATTTTAGCTAATCCAATGATTGGAAATATGAGGTACAAACTCAATAAAGAGGTAAAACATAGAGAATTATGGCGACCATTTTGTCCTTCTGTTAATGACACTCACTTTAAAGAATATTTCAAAGATTGTTCTGATAGTCCGTATATGATTTTAGCTCTTCCAGTGAAAGAATATTATAGAAAAAAATTTGACTCTTCTGTGCATATAGATGGAACTGCAAGACCACAAGTCGTAACTAAAAAAAGTAATATTAAGTATTGGAAATTAATTGATCAGTTTGGAAAAATCACTGGACATCCAATTCTAATAAATACATCTTTTAACATACAGGGAGAACCAATTGTAAATACACCATCAAATGCGATTAGGTGTTTTTTTGGAACTGGAATAGACATACTAGTTCTGAATAATTTTATAATTACAAAAAAAAATTATTAGAAAATTTTTTTATAAATTACGTAAAATAATATTCTTAAATATTTAACATAAATACTTAAAAAGTTACCAACTTTTGACACATCTTTTCTTTTAGGGTTATTAAAATCAAAATTAGAATACGAATAACCTCTCTTTACAAGAAAAACTAAAAAATCAATCAGATAAAAATTCATATTAGTAAAATTATCAATCTGACGCAGTGCTTTAATATCGTAAACTCTAAATCCACATGATGGGTCTTTAATCTGATATAACATAAAAAAAACTTTTCCAAGTAAAAACTCAATAATTCTATTTTTTTTTCTTCGATTACCTATTACTAATTGTTTTTTAAATTTCATTATCTCATCAATATTTTCGATAGGATGTTCTCCATCTGCATCCATAGTGACAACAGTTTCAAAAATATTTTTTTCTAATATTTTTTTAAAACCCTGAATTAAATTTTTTTCATAACCAAGTTTGTAATTATTTTTTATAAATGGTATTTTCATTTTTTCTAAAAATTCCACTGTATCATCAGTTGAAGAATCGTCTAAAACTAAGACATTATAATCTAAGTTAAGATTATTAATAAATTTTTCTAGATTTTTTTTTTCATTATAAGATGGAATTAAGATTATCGTCTTATCATATTTTTTTTTATGCATTCTCCCTCTAAAATTTTTCTTTTAACCTTTTTACCGATAAGTTTTTTAATTTCATAAGGATGATACCCATTAGATTGGTACGGCCTAAGAGCAATTAAATCTTTTGATTGAATCTTTTCATTTTTTGTTTTAACTTTATTTAAGTAAAGTCCTCTTCTTTGTAAAAAACTAGTTTGTCTCTCATTTTTTTCAATTTTTTTCTTACCATCTCCTATTGCTTTCTCTAATCTCCTTGTATCTTCGACCATAGATTTCCAAGTATCAAAATTCATAGAAAATTTATGATCTGGACCTGATCTATTATTATTATCAGTAAAATGTTTTTCGATCACTTTAGCTCCCATCACAATAGAGCCTAAAACTGTAGAATGTCCTAATGTATGATCGCTTAATCCTAAAATTACTTTATTTCCAAATAATTCTTTATATTGATCTAAAACTTTAAGGTTGATGAAATTGAAATTATCCTCTGAATTTGTATAATTTGTATTACATTGCATAAGAACTAATTCTTTATTTTTTTTTAGAATTATTTTAACTGCTTCTTTTACTTCTTCTAATTTTGAAGCTCCAGTAGCTAATATAACTGGTTTTCTTTTTGAACTAATTTGTTTAATAATTTCATGCCATGTTAAATCACCAGAACCAATTTTATAAGCACATACATACTTATTTACATCATTTACGTAATTGATGTCATAAGGTGTGGTAATAAAATCGATACCATTTTTTTTACAATGTTTGTAAAGTTCTTTTGTCCAACTTGGATCAATACTTGCATCCTTATATGTTTGGAATACACTTTTTTTCCATTTTGATTGGTGGCTTTTTTTTCCAAATTGTTTAAACCCTTTGTCACTCACAATTGTTTCGGCTTTAAAATGTTGGAACTTTGCAGCATTCGCTCCAGCTTTAGCACATAATGCAATAAGTTTTTTAGCTCTTTTTAAACTTCCATCATGATTAGCAGCTATATCAGCAATAAAATATGTTTTAGAGTTTTGTGATATATGTTTTCTACCAATTTTCATTTTTAATAATTATTTATAATTTTAATTTTTTCCAAATCTTGTAAAAAGATTTAATTATTAATTCTATATCTTTATTGGAAAGTTCATATAAACAAACCTCTATACCTATAAAAGATCTTTCGTGAAGTTTCTCAGCATTTTTACAAATTATTTTACCTTTTTTTAAGTTTTTTTTATTTATGTTCCACGGAAAACCTTTGGTTCCATAAGCTATTTTGTGTTCTATCATTGGAAATTTATGTACAACTTCATAGCCTGAAATTAAACCTTGGACTCCATCTGTTTCAAGATGCTTAATTATTGTTGATCTAGAGAATCTTTTCAAAATTTTTTCGCTTAAAGTAATAGGATATATATAGTAATTGTGAGTTCTTTGAGGACTTTCTTTTGGTAAAACTAATCCCTCTAATTTGCTCAACCCTTTAGTAAGTTTTCTACAAAGTTTTTGTCTTTTTGATACTATCTTTTTTAATTTTTTATATTGTTCAATGCCTATTGCTGCTTCTATTTCGCCTAATCTAAAATTATAGCCTAAAATGTTATTTAAAAGTTTTTTATTGTTTAACACTGCTGCTTCACCGTGATTTCTTATCAATCTAGATCTTTGAGCCAGTCTTTTTGAGTTTGTAATTATTGCTCCACCTTCACCTGTGTTAATGTGTTTATGATAATTAAAACTAAAACCTCCGATATCTGAATTAGTGCCAGAAATTTTATTTTTATAAAATGCATAAGGTGCTTGAGCATTATCAGATATAATCTTTATATCTTTTTTTTTTATTATTTTTCTAATTTTATCAATTTGCGCAGGATAACCAAAAATATCAACAGCAATGATGGCTTTTGTTCTATTCGTTATTTTCTTTTTTATAATTTCAGGGTCTATACAGTAATCCTCGTAATTTATATCTGCAAATATTGGAATACAATTCCAATGTAAAATTGCAGTCACGGTTGCACACATTGTCCAAGGAGTTACTATAATTTCGTCTCCTGGCTCTACATCTAAGCTTCCAATTATTGTTATTAAACCAGAGGTCCAAGAGTTTACAGATATTGCATATTTGACATTATAAAATTTTTCTAATTTTTTTTCAAATTTTCTAACCTGAGGACCACCAAGAAATCCCTGATTTCTTGAAGCCATAAAACCTGACAAGTCTCCAGTTTTTAAAACTTTTATAGAGGATTGTATTTCCTGTTTGCCAATAGTATTCTTTTTTTTAAATCTATATTTAATAGTTTTAATATTCATTTTTTTAATTATTCTTTACCATAAATCTAATCTTATTAATTAATTTGAATGTATTATAAGAATTTTCTAAAATATCTTTATATAATGTTTTATTTCCTCTTAAGATAACATCTAATACAGATTTTTGAGAGTTTTTTTGATCAAATTCAATAATATTACTTTTGTTGGAAAAAACATAATTCTTTTTTATATATTTGTCTTTTTGAATTTTAAAGATATAAAATTTGTTCATTTCGTTAAAAGATTTTATCTTATAATTCCTACTTACTAACTCAAACTCATTATTAGATATATTTTTTCTAGGGTTGTTTAAAAATAGTATTTGTCCTTTACTAAATTTAATAAAAAAATCAGGGTTTTCTTTTTTATTTAAAAGAAGTATCTTGGTTTTTTTTAGATTAAATTTTTCAAATAAGCTTAGGACATGACCACAATTATTTTCCAAACCTCTACTGTAATTTACAACTCCTTTGAAATTTGTCATTCTATTAAATGTATTTTTTATTTTTGAATAATTTTTGTCATATAACCTTTGATAGTTTATATAAAGTTTGACACCTCTCTTTTTACATAGGTACTTTATATATTTAAAATCATTAAAATTTGATCCTCCAGGCTTTTCCAAAAGTATCGTTTTTATATTTTTATAAAGTAGGATTTTTTGTATGTACTTCAAATGTGTATGATTAGGAGTGCTTAAGACTATAAAATTACTATTTAATAATGCTTTATTATTTAGTTTTGCGAAGGAAGGTATTTTATATCTTTTATTAAAAACTTTTCTTTGATTGATTGATTTATCTATACCACAAACAAATTTGACATTTTTATTTTTTAATAATGACTTTGCATGTGTCATTATATATCGGGTATTTAGATCGTAATTTAAACCAATATTTCCTAAACCAATCAGTATTGACTTTTTTTTTACCATTTAAATTTGATTTTTTTCCTTTTTACGTTTGTGTTAATTTTTAGCCATTTTTTTTTCTTTTTAAGTAATTCTATCACCTCATCACATTTAAAATAAAATTTTTTTCTCTTTTTGAAATATTCAATTATTTTCTTGAGCAAAACATAATCATCATATTCATCAAGAGTAAGACCAAGTGAAGGCCAATAAAAATTCTCTGGTGCAACTATATTAATTTGGTTAAATAGTTTTTTATTATGTTTAATGAATAATGTTACGTGTTCCCTATAATAATTGCTTCTAGTCAATTTATAAGATTTTTCTAAACACTTTCTACTATAAACAGCGAC
>CABYNK010000014.1 GCA_902520355.1 uncultured Pelagibacteraceae bacterium | reverse complement strand
TGTAGATGGACATTTTCCAGGTAATCCAGTTCTACCAGGAGTTTTAATTGTGGAAGCATTTGGTCAAGCAGCTGCAGCACTTACAGCTCATGGCATCGATAAAAAAGAATACGATAATAAATTAGTTTTCCTAATGAGTGTTGAGAAAGCACGATTTAGAAATCCAGTCGTACCTAATTGTAAACTTGAATTGAATATCGAGGCAATTAGATCACACGGAAGAGTCTGGAAATATAAAGGTGAGGCCTTTGTAAATGGTAAAAAAATGTCAGATGCGCAATGGTCAGCCACAATTGTTGACAGGAAATAATTAGCAATAAATCTTGATAAGCTTTTAAAATAAGTTTTGATATTAAACTTATTAATGATAAATCCTTTTTTCAAAAATACTGGACCTCATAATATAAGCTTTTTGCTTAAGACAATTGATTTAAAAAATGATGATTTTCCTGATGATATAATCACAGATATTAAAGATCTTAGTGCATCACAAAAAGATGAAATAACTTTTCTTCACTCAAAAAAATACACTGATATTGCAAAAAAAACCAAAGCTTCTTATTGCTTAACTTCAGAAAATTTTAAATCATTTTTACCTAATAACTGCAAAGCTATAATTACCGACAAAGTTTTATTACATACCGCTCAAATAACAAAAATTTTTTATCCAGACTCTATCACTGATGATTATGACAATACTGTTAAAGATGTAATTGACACAGAATTTAAAGATAAAGTTAAGTTTGGAAAAAATGTTCTTATTGGTGAAAATGTAAAAATTGGTAAGAATTGTTTAATTGGTCATAATTCAATTATAGAAAAAAATGTCAATATAGGTGACAATTGTTCTATAGGATCAAATGTAATTATTAGAAATTCATTAATTAAGAATAATGTTCACATTTTAGATGGTTGTGTAATTGGGAAAAAAGGATTTGGTTTTTTCCCGAATAAAGACTCAAATTTTAGGTACCCCCAAATAGGTATTGTAATTATCGAAGATAATGTTGAAATAGGCTGTGGATCTACGATAGATAGAGGTTCTCTTTCAAACACAGTTATAGGAAAAAATACTTATTTAGATAATCAAATACATATAGCTCACAACGTTAAAATTGGTGAGAATTGTATAATTGCTGGACAAGTAGGTTTTGCTGGAAGCTCGACTTTAGGCAATAATGTTATGATTGGAGGTCAGGCAGGTATTTCAGGACATCTTAAAATTGGTAATAATGTGCAAATAGGTGGTGGTAGTGGCGTAATAAAAAATATTCCTGATAACTCTAAAGTGATGGGTTATCCAGCAAAAGATTTAAAAAACTTTATTAGAGAAAATAAATGATAGATAAAACAGCCATAATAAATAAAAATGCAAAAATTCATTCGAGTGTTAAGATTGGGCCGTATTCTGTCATTGGTCCCAATGTTGAAATTGGAGAGAATACAGAAATTCAATCCCATGTGAACATTACTGGAAATACTAAAATTGGAAAAGGAAATAAAATTTATCCATTTGTTTCAATTAATGATCCTCAAGATTTAAAATATAATGGTGAAGATACGAGCTTATCTATTGGAGATTACAATAAAATAAGAGAGTATGTAACAATAAATCCTGGCACGATTGGTGGTGGAGGTAAAACTACAATTGGAAACAATTGTTTATTTATGATTTCATCTCACGTAGCTCATGATTGTCAGGTAGGTAACAATGTAATTATAGCGAACAATGTACCTTTAGGAGGTCACGCTATTATTGAGGATAACGTAGTTATAGGTGGTAATTCTGCTGTTCAACAGTTCACAAGAATTGGTAAAATGGCAATGATTGGAGGAATGACAGGAGTACTACATGATGTTATTCCTTATGGATTATCGACAGGAAATAGAAATTCATTACAAGGATTAAATTTAATAGGCTTGAGAAGAGCTAAATTTGAAAATAAGGATATTTTAGGATTAAGCGAGGCGTATAAGGAAATTTTCGCTAGCAAAAATATCAATGAAAATATAAGCAAATTAAATGGATCATTCCAGGATAATCCATTAGTTAAAGAAGTAATAGAATTTATTACCAAAGATAAAAAAAGGTCTATTTGTACCCCATTTTCATAAGATGATAGGATTAATTTTTGGTGACACAGATTTTCCTAAAAAAATACTTAAAACAATTAAAAAACGAAAAGTAAGGTACCTAATAATAGATTTATCTAAATCTAAGATATTTAAAAAAGATAGAAAATCTCATGTAGTTTCTATAGGTCAATTTGGTAAGATAATTAATATTCTCAAAGAAAATAGGTGTAAAAAAGTTTTATTTGCTGGGAAAGTTAACAAGCCAAACTTTTCAAAGTTAAAGTTAGATATTAAAGGGATATATTACATCCCAAGAATTATCAAAGCATCCAAGCTTGGTGATGCTGCAATTTTAAGAGAGATAATAAAAATATTAGCTCAAAATCAGATAAAAACTGAAAATTCACTTAAATTTAATCCAGAGCTTACTCTTAAAAAGGGTAATTATTCAAAGATTAAGCCCAATAATAAGGATCAGTCAGACATTAAAAAAGCAATCAAAACGCTAAATAGTTTAAAAGAGTATAATTATAGTCAGGGAGTTGTGGTCAGAAATAAAAAAGTAGTTTCTATTGAGGGAAAGGGTGGAACAAAAAAATTACTCGAAAAAAGTAAAAGCAAAAAATTTAAAAACAACGGTGTTTTAGTTAAATTTCCCAAAAAAAAACAAGACCTAAGAGTTGACTTACCCACTATAGGATTGAAAACACTAAAACAAAGCAAGAAAGCAGGATTAAAGGGTATTGTTGTAAAAAGTAAACAACATGTATTTTTAGATAAGAAAAAATGTATCAACTTTGCTAATAAAAGTAAGATGTTTATCTCTGTAAAATGAAAAAAATTTTTGTATTAACCGGAGAACCCTCAGGAGACAAATTAGCATCAACCGTGATAGATAAACTTCAACAAAATCATTCTGATATAGAATATTTAAGTGTTGGAGGATCTCATTTAAATAAACTTGGCGTTAAATCAATATATGATCTTAAAGAGATAACTTATATTGGATTTACGAGTGTTATCTTAAATTTGTTTAAAATCAGAAACAAAATAAATGAAACTGTAAAAAAGATAATTGAATTTAATCCCGATATTCTATTTAGTGTAGATAGTCCAGATTTTACTTTAAGAGTTGCTGAAAAAGTAAAAAGTATCAATCCTAATATTAAAACAATACATTATGTTGCACCACAAGTATGGGTATGGAGAGAGGGTAGGGTTAAGAATTTTAAAAAGTTTTTAGACCATGTTTTACTATTATTTAATTTTGAAAAAAAATATTTTGATAAAGAAAGTATCAAGAATACTTTTGTTGGTCATCCCTTGCTCGAAAATAAAGAAAATGTTAAAACAAATTTATCAAATATAATTAATGAAAATAAAAAGATTATATCTTTATTTGCTGGAAGTCGAACATCTGAAACAAACATTCTTTTACCAATCTTAATAGATTTTATTAAATTAATGAATAAAAAATTCAATGAATATAATTTTATTTTTCATGCGACTGATCAAAATAAAGATTTGATAAAAGATGAGATTAAAAAAACAAATTTTGATAATGTTGATGTGATATCAGAAGAAAATATAAAATCACAAATTTTATTAAACACAATATTTGCTGTGGCAAAATCTGGAACTGTTTCTCTTGAGATCTGTAATGCAAAAGTTCCGTCTATCATAATTTATAAAATGAATTTTATTAATTTTTTTATTGTAAAATTTTTAGTTAAGACAAAATTTGCAAATATAATTAATATAATTAACCAAAAAGAAATAATTCCAGAATTAATTCAAAAAGAATGTAATTCAAAAGAAATTTTTAGATCTGTAGTATATTTTTTAAAAAACCCTGAACTTATGAAAAAACAAATTCTTGATGTGGATAAGACTTTAAATGAGATCAAATCTAAAACTTCTTCATCATCAGAAGCCTCAGAGATAGTTTCAAGCTATCTCAGCTCTTAGTCGTTTTTGAACTTCCTCTTTTCCTAAGGATAAAATTATATCATAAATACCAGGTCCGAACTTCGAACCTGTTAAAGCAATCCTTAATGGTTGTCCAACTCCCTTAAAATTTGTGCCATGAGATTTTATAAGCTCATTTACTATTGGTTCTAAAATTTCTCGAGAAGGCTGATCTATTTTTTCAAATCGATTATTAAAGTCAGAAATTACTTTTCTTGCTTTATCATCAATTAATTTAAGATCATCCTTATTAAAATCGACCTCATCTTTTATAATATATTGACCATTATTAAATATATCCTCTAAAGTTTTTGCTTTATTTTTCAAGAAAGTAAGAGATTTTTTAATCTTATCTTTTTTATCTGATTGAATTTCACTTTTATATAATTTGCAATATTCAGTTAATTGAGTAAATAAATCATTTTCATTAATATTCTTAATATAATGTTCGTTCATTGATAAAATTCTACTCATATCAAGTTTAGAGGGAGATTTACCGATACCTTCTAAATTAAAAAATTTTATACTTTCCTCCAATGTAAATATTTCCTTATCTTTGTAAGACCAGCCTAGTCTTAAAAGGTAATTTCGAAGGGCATCTGGCATTATGCCTATTTTGGAATAATCATCTAATGTAGACGCCTGATCTCGTTTTGATAGTTTCTTTCCTTCTATTGTATGTATCAATGGTATGTGAGCAAATGATGGTAATTCCCATTTCATAGCTTGATAAATTTGTATTTGTTTGAAGGTGTTTATTTTATGATCGTCACCTCTAATAATATGTGTCATGTTCATTTGGTGATCGTCTACGGATGCTGATAAATTATATGTGGGAGTCCCGTCATTTCTCAAGATAATAAAATCTTCGATCGTATTATTGTCAATCTCAACATCACCTTGAACTAAATCTTTCAATATTGATGTTCCATCAATCTTACTTTTAAATCTTATGACAGGTTTAATATCTTTAGGTGCATCAGATTCTTTTTTATCTCTCCATTTTCTATCGTAAATATAAGGAATCTTTTTTTGTCTAGCTCTTTTTTTTTGTTCTTCTATTTCTTCACTTGAACAATAACATTTATATGCATTACCATTTTTAAGTAGCTCGTTTGCAACTTTTATATGATCATCTACTTTTTTTGATTGAATATATTCTTCTCCATCATAGTTGATACCGATCCATTTAAGCGATTGTATTATTTGATCTTTGAATTCATCTTTAGATCTTTCTTTATCTGTATCTTCCACCCTTAAATAAAATTTACCATTGTGATTTTTGGAGTATAACCAATTAAATAAAGCTGTTCTAACACCACCAATATGCAATGCACCGGTAGGTGAGGGAGCAAATCTAGTTGCTACTTTTTTCATTAAAATGGTTTAGACTATTTTTTTAGAAGTTTCTATATAAAGATACTAATACACCCTGAACTTTTACTCTATCAGGACCAAATATTTTAGTTTCGTAATTTTTATTGGCACTTTCAAGCGCAACAACTTTACCTTTTTTTCTAATTCTTTTTAACATTGCTTCATGTTCATCAATAAGAGCAACAACAATTTTTCCATTATCAGCTGTATCTGTTCTTTTAATGATAACTGTATCGCCTTCGTGAATTCCAGCTTCAATCATTGAGTCCCCTTGAACTTTCAAACCAAAATAATCTCCATTTTTCTCTAAATTGCTTGGTAAAGGTATTCTTGAAACCTCATTTTGAATAGCTTCAACAGGTGTCCCCGCAGCAATTTTTCCTAGAACTGGCACCTCAGCATCATCTGAGGATAAATTTTCCTCATCTAAACCACCTTTAATCACGCTTGGTGAAAAACTATTATAAATATCATTTGCAGAAGCCGTTTCTGGCAATTTAATTACTTCTAAAGCTCTAGCTTTATGAGCAAGTCTTTTAATAAAACCTCTTTCCTCTAAAGCACTTATAAGTCTATGAATTCCTGACTTAGATTTAAGGTTTAAAGAAGCTTTCATTTCCTCATAAGATGGAGAAACACCAGAGCTTCTCAACTTCTTGTTGATAAATAAAAGCAGGTTTTTTTGTTTTTTTGTAAGCATAAGAACAAATATCGTACAAAATCTGTTCTACAAAAGTTCTCTTCAATTCACAATAGTAAAAAAAGTCAATAAAATAGGGAATTATTTGATTAAATAACGGTGAAAATGGAATTATTTTCCAAATTTTTCAAAAGTGATTCACCAATTAGAAAAGTTTTAATAGAGGTTTTATTTGAGAGTTCTAATAGTTCTTCTTTTGATTTTATTCCACTCTCAGAAATTAAAGGACCTTTATGATTAACCAAAACATCATGAATATCAAAAGTTGTATTTATATCAGTTTTAAGAGTTTTTAAGTTCCTATTATTGATTCCAATTAATGCTTCTTTAAATTTTAAAGCTTGTTTTGCTTCCTCAACTGTATGCACCTCAACTATCACAGACATATTTAATTTAAGTGCTTCTTCATACAACTCATTCGCAAGGCTTTCACTTACACCAGCTAATATAATTAATATTGCATCTGCTCCATGACTTTTTGCTAATGGAATTTGAAATTTATCTACAAAAAAGTCCTTACAAAGAATTGGTAAATTAATATTTTGTTTAATTTGACTTATATGTGTTAAATCTCCTAAAAAAAAATCTTCCTCAGTCAAAACCGATAAACAAGTAGCATTATTATCATGATATATACTAGCTATTTTAACAGGGTCATAATCATCTATGATTACACCTGCAGAAGGACTTGCTTTTTTGATTTCAGCAATAATAGAAAATTTATTTTCTTTAATATTTTTTTCAATAATTTCTTTAAAATCAATAAAAGTTTTATTTTTCTCTATTAATTCATTCAATGAGTCTATTGAAATACTTTTTTTAGAATCTTCAATTTTTTCTATTTTCTTTTTAATTATTTTTTCAAGAACATTTTCAGGCATTTTGAATTGTTTCCAAATGATCGATAACTTTATTAGATAAAATATGCTCTCTTGCATTTTTATACGCTTCTGTAAAATCTTTATGATTTTCATTTACAATTAATCCAGCTGCAGCGTTTAGGCATACTGCTTTGGAAAAATCATTATCCTCACCTTTAAATATGTTAATCATTTTTTCTGCATTGAATTTTGCATCATCTCCAACAAGATTTTCAAATTTATCTGCATTAATCTTTAATTCTTTTGGATCAATAACAATTTCAGAAATCTTATTATCTTTTAATTGAATAACATTTGTTTTAGCATATGGTGAAATTTCATCTAAGCCATCCTCGCTATTTACAATCCATGCAAATTTTATGTCTAAGTTATTTAAAGCATTTGCAAATATTCTTAAAAGTTTTCTATCAAAGACACCAACTACTTGTCTTTTTACTAAAGCAGGACTACTTAACGGTCCGATCATATTAAATATTGTTCTCTTTCCAATTTTTTTTCTCGTTGGACCAACAAACTTCATAGCACTATGATAATTAGGAGCAAACATGAAACCAAAATTACTTTTATTTATTTGATCTTCGATTTCTTTTGGTTCCAGATTTATTTCTATTTTCAATGCCTCTAATACATCACCTGATCCACACTTAGATGATACAGCTTTATTCCCATGTTTAGCCACTTTAACATTCATACTTGCAAGTAATAGTGCAGATGCTGTAGATATATTAAGTGTATTCATTCCATCTCCACCAGTACCACATGTATCAACACAATTTTCTACATTTACTCTTTTAGACTTATTTCTAAGTACAAAGACACCACCCGCTATTTCACCTGAAGACTCACCTTTAGCAGATAAAAGTGTCAAAAAATCAAATATTTCCTGTTCATTTGCTTTACCGTCCATTAATAATTCAAAAGCTGCCTTGCTTTCTTCAAAAGTTAGATCTTTTTTATTTTTAATTTTGTCTATAAATTGTTTCATTGATTTTAGATTTTAATAAAATTTTTTAAAATTTTAATACCTAATTTAGTTTTAATACTTTCAGGGTGAAATTGCACTCCATGAACATCATAATTTTTATGTTGAACAGCCATAATCAAACCATCTTCACTCTCAGCTGTGATTTCAAGATGTTTTGATAGTGATTTTTTGTCAATAATTAAGCTGTGATACCGTGTTGCTTCAAATGATTTTGGAAGATTTTTTAAAATTCCCATTTTTTTTGAGATTATTTTGCTTGTTTTACCATGCATTAGTTTTTTAGCTTGAATAATTTTAGAACCAAATACTTGTCCTATTATTTGATGTCCAAGACAAACCCCAAGTATTGGAATTTTTTTATATAAAGATTTGACTATTTTTAAACAATTACCTGATTGATTAGGATTACCTGGGCCTGGGGAAATTACAATTTTATTATACCTTCTTTTTAATATCTGATTGGATGTAATTTGATCGTTTCTAATTACATCTACATTAACTTTTAATGAAGATAGGTAGTGATAAAGATTAAAAGTGAAACTATCGTAATTATCTATTAGAATTATTTTTTTCATTTTAAAGCATTAATTAAGGCTTTTGCCTTGTTAACAGTTTCCTCATATTCTTTTAAAGGTTTGCTATCGGCAACAATTCCAGCTCCAGCTTGAACATAAAATTTATCTTTTTTAGCTACAGCTGTTCTTAAGGCTATGCATGTATCAAATTCTCCGTTTGCTGAAAAATAACCTATACCACCAGCATAAACTTTTCTCTTAGTTGTTTCTAATTCGTCAATTATTTCCATAGCTCTAATTTTTGGAGCACCAGAAACAGTTCCTGCAGGGAAACCAGCTAGAAGTGATTTAAACTTTGAAAATTTCTTATTATATTCACCAATGACATTTGATACTATATGCATTACATGAGAATATCTCTCAATAATAAAGCTTTCAGTTACTTTTACCGTATCAATTTTTGAAACTTTACCGGCATCATTTCTTCCTAAATCTAATAGCATTAAGTGCTCTGAAAGTTCTTTTTTATCATTAAGAAGATCTTTTTCATAAAAACGATCTTCACTCAATGTTTTGCCTCTTGGTCTTGTTCCTGCGATTGGTCTTACAGTAATTTTATTATCCCTTAATCTCACTAATATTTCTGGGCTTGCACCAATAATTTGAAAGTCGCTGAAGTTAAAAAAAAACATAAAAGGTGATGGGTTAGTCACTCTAAGTTTCTTATAAATATCAATTGGTTTTTTTGTTAACTTAGCTTCAAATCTTTGACTTAAAACTACCTGAAATATATCTCCCAATTTTATATATTTTTTTGCTTTATTGACCATCTGTAAGAATTTATTTTTGGAAGTATTTGATTTAACTTTAATATTATTTGATTTTAATTGAGTTCTATTATCTATATTTTTAATTGATGACTGAATTAGCAATCTAAAAAGATCTGATCTTATCTCGTCATATTTTTTTTGATAATCTCTAATTTTTTCGTCTTTGTAGATATTTATAATAAAGAATATCTCTTTTTTTAAATTATCGTGAATTATAAGTGTTCTTGGTCGCAGAAGTCTTACATCAGGTATATTCAGATCATCCTTACAATTATTAGGAATTTTCTCAATATATCTTATAGCATCGTAAGAGAAATATCCTGAAATTAAAGAACAAAGTTTTGGTAAACTTTTAGGAGTTTCAAATTTAAATTCCTCAATTATTTTCTCAATCAAGTTTTCAGGTTTATCTTTAAGTTTAATTTTCTTATCATTTTGGATTAAATAAGAATCTTTATTTCTAAATTCCCATATCTTATCAGGATTTTTACCAAATATAGTGTATCTTCCTTTGATCTTACCTTTCTCTACCGACTCAAATATAAAGCTATTTTTTTCACTTAAAAAATTATCTATTAAATTTAAGATCTCCTCATCTTCTTTAATTTTTTTTGAAGTATATATGATTTGATTTTTATTGCTTCTATGTCGAAACTTAAAATCTTTGAAGCTTCGATTTAAGTTCATTGAAAGAAATTTTTAACTCGTTCTATTGTTTTTTGATTTAAAGTAACATCATACTTGCTGTTGAGATATAAATCATAAGATTTTAACATATTATTTTTTAAATTTGAATTTTGTTTACTCGCATATTCATTTATTTTGTCATTATCTTGCATTGTTTCATTTTGAAAGTTCTTTATTTTAGCTAAATAAATGTTGCTCATCTCATCATTTATAAGAGTAAAAGAATTTACAGGTAACGAGTACATAAGTTCTACTGCTTTAATATCAAATTTTTTGTTATCTTTGACAGAATTTAATAATAAATTTTCAATTTTATTACGTCCCATTTCTGCAAAATTTTCATCATTGAAGTTTTTTTCATCAATTTTTTTTATTAAATCCTTATTATATTCATACTTATTTCTTTCATATATTAATCCTAGGATCTCTTCTTTAAGAACTAGATCACTTAAGTTAGGAGAACGTTGTTCTGATTTTATAATTTTATAGAGAATATAGTCATCTTTAAATTCAATGATATCAAACTCATTATTTCTTACTTCAAATATCTTTTTTTCAATTTCGTTCTTGTCATAAGTAAATCTAAAATCTTTAATTTTTTTAGACTTTAAATTAAAGTTTGTAACAATTGTCTCAAAAGGAAGTTCATTTGAAATATCAATTTCTATTTGGTCAATTTTATCAAAAAAAGCCTGATTAAATTCATCTACACCAACTAAATTTTTAGGATTTATTATAGAATAATCAAAGTCAATATATTCTACTTTTAAATTATCTTTATTTTCCTCTAAAAATTTTTTTATATCGTTATCTGTAAAACTATCTTTTTTTTTATAAAATGTGTTTAAATTTATATAATCTATCTCTAATTTTCTATTTTCTTCTTCATAAAGTTTTTTTATTAAAAATTTTGGAGTAACAGTTCCAGCACCCACGAAACTGAATAAGTTCTTTTGTAATTCGCGATTTTTTAGACGTAATTCAAACTGAGGAGCCGTTTGATTATTTTCAAGTAAAAATTTTTCATATTTAATTCTTTGAAAATTTCCTTGTTCGTCTAAAAAATTTTTATTTTTTTTTATCATTTTGAGTAGTGTCTCTTTTGAAATAATTAAATCGTATTCCTCAATTTCTAGATCTAAAATTTTAGCTGAAACAACTGTAGATAATATTTCTTCAATAATATTATCATTTAAATTTTCTCTTATTGTATTTTGAGGAATTCCAGAATTATTTAAGTAATCAATAAATTCTTCTGTTGAGATATTTTTCTCATTTATTTTTGCAATTGTATTTGTATTTCCACTGCTGAACATACTTCCCATACCCCAAAAAACAAAAGGTATAATCATTATAAAAACTAATATTCCTGCAAACTTTGTTTTGGCAAAATTTCTAAAACTACCTATCATTACTATATAAATTTATTGATCTATAAAAAGCAAACCTATAGATTAAATTTAAGTAGATGACAAATAAATATATGTATTTTATTGCTAATTGGAAAATGTTTGGTGGATTAAGTACATTAAATTCACTTAGTAAAGTAATCAAATTTTTAAAAATATTTAAAAAGTCAAATAAAACTAAAATTATTTATTGCCCACCAAGCACATTGATTAATCCAATGTCTAAAAAGGTTATGAAATCTAAAATTCAAGTTGGTGCTCAAAACTGTCACGAAAGCCTTACTTATGGTGCTTCAACTGGTTCTGTAAATCCTATGATGTTAAAAAATGCTGGGGCCAAGTATGTTATTTTAGGTCATTCAGAAAACCGTGTGTCTGGCGAAACAGACAGATTAATTAATGCCAAGATTAAATCAGCAACCAAATCAGGTTTAAAAGTTATTTTTTGTATTGGTGAAACCTTAGTCCAAAAACGAAAAAAAATAACTAAAAAAATTTTATCAAAGCAAATAACTTTGGGCTTACAAAAAATTAATAAAAAAAAAAATATTTTAATTGCCTATGAACCTGTATGGTCAATTGGGACAGGTATGATACCTAAACCTGATGACCTCTTTGGTACTATCAATTTTATAAAAAAAAAAGTTAGAAATATCAAAGTTTTGTATGGTGGCTCGGTAAATCCAAAAAATATAAATGAATTAAAATTAATAAAAAATATAGATGGATTTCTAGTGGGAGGAGCTTCTCAAGATCATAAAAAATTCATTGATATAATCAAAAAAACATATAATTAACCTCCATGGAAAATATATTATTAGTGTTAAATATCATTCTTGCTTTAATTTTAGTTTTGTTAGTTTTAATGCAAAAATCTGAGGGTGGGGCACTTGGAATTGGTGTTTCTCAAGAAAACATGATGTTTTCCAAAACAGCAGGAAATTTTATGACAAAAGCAACTGGTGTTGTTGCTACTTTATTTATTATATGCAGTTTGGCTTTAACGATCATATCTAGAGGTGATTTAACACCTTCTAGCTCAGTTTTAGATCAAGTTGAGGAAGACACACCAACAATTCCAGAAAATAATAATTAATACTTTTCATTTACTTTTTTATTGGCTATAAGATACTTCCATGGCGCGATATATATTTGTCACTGGCGGCGTGGTCTCATCATTAGGAAAAGGTCTTTCGTCTGCATCACTAGCATACTTGTTAAAATCTCAAGGTTACAAAGTTAGATTAAGAAAAATGGACCCATATTTAAATGTAGACCCTGGAACAATGAGTCCATTTCAACATGGTGAGGTTTTTGTAACTGATGATGGTGCCGAAACAGATTTAGATTTAGGTCATTATGAAAGATTTACAAATATATCTTCTAAACAATCAGACAACATAACAACTGGTCGTATTTATAGTGATGTTATTAAAAAAGAAAGAAAGGGAGGGTATCTCGGAAAAACAGTTCAAGTTATACCCCATATCACAAATCGAATTAAAGAATTTATTAAAAAAGATATTACAAACGAAGATTTTGTAATATGTGAAATTGGTGGAACAGTTGGAGATATTGAAAGCTTGCCATTTGTTGAAGCTATAAGACAATTCTCCAATGAACATGGTAAATCAAAAACATTATTTATCCATTTAACATTTGTGCCGTTTTTAAAATCATCAGATGAAATTAAAACCAAACCAACTCAGCACTCAGTCAAAGAATTAAGAAGTATAGGTATACAACCTGATATAATAATCTGTAGATCTCAACAATCCATACCATTAGATCAAAGAAAAAAAATATCATTATTTTGCAACGTTCCAATTGATAATGTTATTGAAACAGTTGATGTAAGAACCATATATGAAGCACCAATTAGTTTTTATAATCAAAAATTGGATAAACAAGTTTTAAAATTTTTTAAACTTAAACCAAAAAAAAGACCCAACCTAAGCCCATGGAAAAAAATAACTAAAGTTGTTTTAAATACAAAAAAATCAATAAATATTGCAATAATTGGAAAATATGTGAATTTAAAAGATGCATATAAATCTTTAGATGAAGCTTTGGTTCACGGTGGAATTGCAAATAATGTAAAAATAAATTTAGTAAGAATAGAGTCTGATAATTTGAAAAATAATGAAATCAAATTAAAACTAAAGAATGTATCAGGGTTATTAATTCCTGGTGGTTTTGGCAAAAGAGGAACTGAGGGAAAAATCTCTGCAATTAAATATGCCAGAGAAAACAAGATACCATTTCTTGGTATTTGCTTTGGAATGCAGATGGCTATTGTTGAATTTGCACGAAATAAATTAAAGATTAAAAAAGCTGGATCAACAGAGCTAGATAGAAATTGCTACCCAGTTATTGGCTTAATCAATGAGTGGGATAAAGATGGAAAAATAATAAAAGGAACAGATCAAGATTTAGGTGGAACAATGAGATTAGGCTTGTATGAAGCAAAATTAAGAAATAATTCTGCCATAAATAGAATCTATAAATCTAATTTTATTAAAGAAAGACATAGACATAGATATGAGGTTAACAATAAACTTAAAGATCAATTTGAAAATAAAGGATTAATTTTTTCAGGAATGTCACCAGATAATAAATTACCAGAAATAATTGAGCTTCAAGATCATCCATGGTTCATAGGCGTTCAGTTTCATCCTGAATTTAAATCTAGACCTTTGGCTCCTCATCCATTATTCTCTTCATTTATCAAAGCATCAAAAAATCATAAATGAGTAGTATTAAGGTAAATTGTAACAAAATAGAAATCTCAAATGATAGTAAATTATGTATCATTGCAGGTCCTTGTCAGCTTGAGACTGAACAGCATGCAATGGATATGGCAGGTAAAATAAAGGATATCACTAAAAAATTTGGTATTGGGTTTATTTACAAAACATCTTTTGACAAAGCTAATAGAACCAGTCTTAAAGGTAAAAGAGGGGCAGGTTTAGATGCCTCACTTCCAGTTTTTGATAAAATTAAAAAAGAGCTCAATGTACCGATTTTAACCGATATACATAACATTGAACAATGTTCAGTCGTTGCAAGTCATGTAGATGTTTTGCAAATACCAGCTTTTTTGTGTCGTCAAACTGATTTATTAATTGCTGCTGCTAAAACAAATAAAATTATTAATGTAAAAAAAGGTCAATTCTTAGCACCATGGGATATGGTTAATGTAACAAAAAAAATTTCTGACTCTGGAAATAAAAATATTTTGGTTACTGAAAGAGGCGCTAGTTTTGGTTACAATACTTTAGTCTCAGATATGAGAGCTTTACCTATAATGGCAAAAAATGGTTACCCAGTTATTTTCGATGCTACTCACTCAGTACAACAGCCAGGTGGCCTTGGTGAAAAAAGTGGAGGACAAAGAGAATTTGTAGAACATTTAGCAAGAGCAGCTGTTGCAGTAGGTGTCGCGGGAGTTTTTATAGAAACTCATCAAGATCCTGATAATGCTCCATCAGACGGTCCAAATATGATACCGTTAGATAACTTAGAAAGTTTGTTAAAACAATTAACAGATATAGATAATTTAATTAAAAAATAAGTGAGCAAAATTACAAAAGTAAAAGCCCGACAAGTTTTCGACAGCAGAGGCAATCCAACAATCGAGGCAGAGGTTTTTGTTAAAAATCAAAGTGCTACAGCAATTTGTCCATCAGGTGCTTCTACAGGAACTTATGAAGCTTTTGAAAAAAGAGATATAAATAATAAAAGATACTTAGGAAAAAGCGTTTTAAATCCAATTGGTTTAGTTAACACTAAAATTTCAAAAAAACTTAAAGGGCAAAACATACATAACCAAGAAAGAATAGATACCATAATGATTAACTTAGATGGAACAAGACAAAAAACTAAGTTAGGAGCTAATTCTATACTAGCCGTATCAATGGCAGCAAAAAAACTCTCAGCAAAAATTAGTAAACAACCATTATATAAAACTTTTTTAATAAAAAATAATTTTAAGCTACCATTTCCACTTATGAATATAGTTAATGGTGGGGCCCATGCTAATAATGGTTTGAGAATTCAAGAATTTATGATTAGACCAGATTGCGCGAGAAATTTTTCTGATGCGATGAGGATTTGTTATTTAGTGATTAAAAATTTGAGTAAAATTATAGAGAACAAAGGATTATCTACATCTGTTGGAGATGAAGGTGGATTTGCACCAATGATTAACAGTAATAATCAAGCGTTGAATTTAATTGTTTCAGCTATAAGAAAATCGGGCTTTGTAAACGGTAAAGATGTTTCAATTTGTTTGGACGTAGCTGCAAACGAATTATATAAAAAAAACAAGTATTCCATCCATTCCAAAAGCTACATATCTGTCGAAAAATCTATTCAAGAATATAAAAAAATGATTAATAAATATAAGATTAAATCAATCGAAGATCCTTTTGCAGAAAATGATTGGATATCATGGAGTAAGTTAATGAAATCTCTTCAAAAAGTCCAGATTGTAGGTGATGATCTTTATGTCACCAATCTTGAACGACTTAAAAAAGGGTTTTTAAATTTATCATCAAATGCAATTTTAATTAAACTTAATCAAATCGGCACTGTTTCAGAGACTTTGGATGTAATTAGATTTGCTCAAACTATAGGATTTAAAACAATCATTTCTCATAGATCTGGAGATAGCGAAGATACATTTATAGCTGACCTAGCCGTAGGTACTAATTCTAATCAAATAAAAACAGGATCTTTAGCTAGATCAGAAAGAGTTGCTAAATATAATCAATTAATACGTATAGAAGAAGAACTTGGAAAAAAAGCCAGAATGAATAAGATTCATTAATGCTTAAAAGATTAAAAAAAAATTATTTTTTACTTATATCAGTTTTTTTAATCATATATTTCTTCTTTAATCTTTTATCAGGCGAAAGAGGATTAATTTCATATTATGAAAAAAAACAAATTTTAAACGATTTAAAAATTGAGAAATTATCTTTAATAAATCTAATAAATGACTTGGATTCTAAGAATTCATTATTAAGTGACAATCTAGATCTTGATTATATTGAATCTTTAATTAGAGAAAGATTCTTATTTGGAAAAAAAAATGAAAAAATTTATATTATAAAAAATGAAACACAGTTTTAAACCTCGTCATCCTGAAAAAGTAAAAAATCCGGTTAATCCTATTAAAAAGAAACCAGATTGGATCAGATCAAAGCTAACTAATAGCAAAGAATTTTTTATTACAAAAACCGTAGTTAATAAAAGTAATCTTGTTACAGTATGCCAGGAAGCTAATTGTCCGAATATCACAGAGTGTTGGAGTAAAAGACATGCTACTTTTATGATAATGGGTGATACATGCACGAGAGCGTGCTCTTTTTGTGATGTTAAAACAGGTAAGCCTGAAAAATTAGATCCTTATGAGGATATTAAGATAGCTAATGCAGTCAATAAGTTAAATCTAAGACACGTAGTTATTACTTCTGTTGATAGAGACGATCTATCAGATGGTGGTTCAAATCATTTTAAAAAAGTTGTTGAAACTACGAGAAGAAAAAATCCTTATACAACAATAGAAGTACTCACGCCAGATTTTTTAAGAAAAGGAGATGCATATAAAAAGTTACTTGAGGCTGATTTAGATGTGTTTAATCATAACATCGAAACTGTGCCAAGACTTTATCTTAAAGTCAGACCTGGAGCCAGATATTTTGCATCACTTGATCTTCTTAAAAATGCGAAAAAGAATAATAGTAAAGTTTTTACCAAATCTGGAATCATGGTTGGTCTTGGAGAAGAACATGATGAAATAATTCAAGTAATGGATGATTTAAGATCTGCAGATGTTGATTTCATTACAATCGGTCAATATCTTCAACCATCTGTAAAACATCATCCTCTTCAAAGATATTATCATCCAGATGAATTTAAAGAGTTAGAATTAATAGCTAAGTCAAAAGGATTCCTATTAGTTTCTTCATCTCCTTTAACGAGATCTTCATATCACGCTGATGAAGATTTTGCTAAACTTCAACAAAATAGATTAAAAAGTCATTAATGCCAAAAGCTTCAGTTAAGCGATTAATTGAATGTAAAAAAAAAGATTTAATTGACTTAGTTTTGGATATTGAAAAATATCCAGAATTTGTTCCATTTTGTTTTGATGCAAAAATATATGAAAATAAAAATGAGGGTGATTTAACAAAAATAATTGCAGATTTAACAATAGGCAAAGGACTATTTAAAGATACCTATAAAAGCGATGTAGTTTTTAACAGTAAGAAAGACTCAATATTTGTTAAGAATATAGAGGGGCCTTTGAATCATTTATCTAATCATTGGATTTTTGTTGATAAAGAAAATGGAATTACTGAAGTAACTTTTGATATTGATTTTGAAATCAAAAATAAATTTTTAAACTCTTTGATGATAATATCTTTCCAATTTGGACTGGAAAAAATAGCTGATGCATTTCAAAAAAGGGCGGAGCAGTTATTTAATAGCTCTAAGAACTAGATTTAAGGCTTTATTAACAGTGTTTTTTTGTATTGAGGATCTTTTTTTACTTTTAAATAAGCACTTAATTATTTGGACATTATTTCCTTTTTTAACTCCAATATAAACTAAGCCAACAGGTTTTTTTTTGGTGCCACCTCCGGGCCCTGCAATACCAGTAATTGAGACGTTAATATTAGTTTTTGAAATTTTAGACAAATTATTAACCATTGTATAACAACATTCATAGCTCACAGCTCCAAATCTTTTAATAATATTTTTATTAACTTTTAAAATCTTAATTTTTGCTTGATTAGAGTAGGTTACCAAACCCAAACTGAATATTTTTGATGCACCGCTAATTGAAGTGATAGTACTAGCTAATAATCCACCAGTGCAAGATTCTGCAACTGATATTTTTATTTTTTTTCTAATTAATAGCTTGATTAATGATTTCATTATACAAAATAACTACTTAAAACCATAAAACAAATTAAAGATAAAACAACATAAAATCCTGCACAAACATCATCCATAATTACACCGAAACTATTTTTGAAGTTCTTATCAAAAAAGTTCACAGGAAATGGTTTTGCAATATCAAAAAATCTGAATAACACAAAACAAATACCGTAAAAAATTAAAGCTTCATCTGTTGATTTTTCTATGCCATGTGAAATTTCATAGAGATAAATTGGAATGGATTGACCAATAAATTCGTCAATAATTACTTCTTTGGGATCTTTATTTTCATTATCTTTAATATGATGTGCTACAGCTGAAAAAGATAAAATGAAAGTAACTATTAAAAATATTAATATTAAGTTTGAAGATAAATTAAATATGTGAAAAAAAAAGTAAAGAATGATTACTGTAGCTAAAGATCCAAAAGTACCTGGAATTTTTGGAACTTTTCCCAAACCAAACATAGTAAC
>CABYNK010000013.1 GCA_902520355.1 uncultured Pelagibacteraceae bacterium | reverse complement strand
GAAAGTGGTTTATTTTATTTTGATGAAAAGAAGAATGTCTATGTAGAAAGATTCAGAGGAAGATTGATATTTCCAATTAATAATATTTCAGGACAACCAATTGCTTTGGGCGGAAGAATAATAGAAAATTTGGATTATTTAGCCAAATATATCAATTCACCGGAGACAAATTTTTTTAAAAAAGGTTCAAACCTTTATAACTTAGATTTAGCAAGAAAATTATCTAATAAGTTAGATCATATTTTTTTAGTCGAAGGTTATATGGATGTAGTCGGTTTAAATAAAAATGGAATTGAAAATGTGGTTGCAAATCTTGGTACTTCTTTAACTGATAAACAAATTTTAACACTAAATCAGTTTTTTGATGACATTATAATTTGTTTTGATGGGGATGAAAGTGGGTACAAAGCTGCTTTAAGAGCAGCAGAAAATTCTATAAAGGAACTGAAACCTGAAAAACAAATATTTTTTTTGTTTTTACCTGATAAAGAGGACCCCGATAGTTTTGTGAATAAAAACGGTAAAAAATATTTTTTAGATTTTACAAAAAAAAACAAATTATCAATCCACCAGTTTATTTTTAGTCACTATAAAAAACAAACTGAAAATAATCCCTCTTCCATGGCAATATTTGAAAAAAAACTAAGATTCATTGTAAATACAATTAAAGATAATTTTATAAAAAAATATGTCCTTGAATATTTTCTGGAGAAAATTGCAGAATTAACACCACATTCTAGTCAAAATAAGCATAAATTTTTTGTAAGAAAAGCAAAATCACTTGAGTCAACGAAAAAAATTTTCAATGAAAGCCAAGCAATAACTAGTGTTGAACTAAAAGAGTTTTCTTTATTATATCTATTATGTAATAATTTATCTCTCTTTCAAAAAAATTTTCATTTAGTGGAAAATATAAAATTATTTACAGAAATAAATAAACAAATATTTCATTCAATTACTGATAAACTAAAATTAGATGAGCCATTAAGTATTGAAGATCTTAATTTGGATAAACAACTACTCAATAAGATAGATAGGTTCGCTCCAATCAAACATATTATTAAGAATAAACCTAAAAATGACAATCAAGTGATAGAATTGCTAGATGATATTTCGAAAGATTTATTTAATCATGATTTAGAGTTAAGAATTCAAGAATTAGAATCGAAGTTCTCAAAAGATTTAAGTGAAACAACATTTAATGAGCTAAAAGAGCTTAAAAACGAGAGAAAAACCAACTAATCTCAATAAATTAGCAATGGATTTTTAATAATTTGATATTATATAAGTCTTTCGAACTTAAATTGCTGTGGAAAGAATTATTACTAAATCATTTGCTAGATTGATGGGTCGAGGTACCCATAGAGGTTTTATTACTCATGAAGAATTAAGTAAGTCCCTAGGTAAAAGAAATTTATCAGACGAAAATTTATCTCAAGCTTTTATCCATATCTTAAATGAGGGAATTATATTAGTTGAAAAAAAATCAGACTTTAAGGTTTTAAGGAAAAAAGAAAATTCTTCTAAAGAAGAGGGTAAAACAATAGAAAAAAGTGATGACCCAATTAGAATGTATCTAAGAGAGATGGGCGGTGTTGAATTACTTTCTAGAGAGGGAGAAATCGCAATTGCAAAAAGAATTGAAGCAGGAAAAGATGTGATGTTAATTGCTCTTTCTCAAAGTCCTATTACTGCACAACAATTATTTGAGTGGGATGAAAAATTACAAAAAGATGAAATATTAGTTAGAGAAATTATTGATATTGATACTAACTATATGGAGGATGAAAATACTGGCCCCAGCGCTAAACAAAAAAATGCTGGAGAAGATGAAAAAGAAGAAAATTCAAATGATGAAAGTGACGATGATTTTAATCCAACACTTGCTGCAATGGAGTCTGAAATTAAACCAAAAGTATTACAAACAGTTCATGTACTTACAAAAGAATACCGCAAGTTAATAAAATATCAAAAAGAGAAATTAGATTGTGTTCTTAATTCAAACACTTTTTCTCCATCAAAAGAAAAGGGATATGCAAAAATTGTTAATGATATTTTAGAAAATATCAAATCTTTGCAACTATCCCCGTCAGTATTAGAAGAACTAGTCCAAAAACATTATGTTGAAAACAAAAAGATTATCTCATTGGAGGGAAATCTTTTAAGACTAGCAATGGACCAAAAAATACCACGAAATGAATTTATTAAGTTTTATATAGGTAATGAAATTAACCCCAATCTAAAAAAGTTTTTAGATACCAACACATTATGGAAACAATTTTTTACCAAAAATAAAGAGGAGTTTAAAAATATTAGAGAAAGATTAATTGAAATTAGTCATAAACTTGGAATGTCGGTTACTGATTTTAAAAAGTTAGTAAGCAGAGTTCAAAAAGGAGAGAAAGAATCAAGAATTGCAAAAAAAGAAATGGTAGAAGCAAATTTAAGATTAGTTATTTCAATTGCAAAAAAATATACCAACAGAGGCCTTCAATTTTTAGATTTAATTCAAGAGGGAAATATTGGACTGATGAAAGCAGTTGATAAGTTTGAATATCGAAGAGGTTATAAATTTTCAACTTATGCAACATGGTGGATTAGACAAGCTATTACGAGATCAATTGCTGATCAGGCACGAACAATTAGAATCCCAGTACATATGATCGAGACCATAAATAAGATTGTAAGAACTCAAAGACTTATTTTAAGTGAATTTGGTAGAGAAGCTACCCCAGAGGAGCTAGCAAAAAAACTTCGAATGCCTTTAGATAAAGTCAGAAAAGTTCTAAAGATTTCTAAAGAACCAGTTTCTTTAGAAAAGCCAGTTGGTGATGAAGAAGATAGTAGCTTAGGTGATTTTATTGAGGATACAAAAGCTTTGGCTCCATTAGAGCAAGCGATTAAATCTAATTTAGGTGAGGCAACAACGAAAATATTATCTACTTTAACACCTAGAGAAGAACGAGTTTTAAGAATGAGATTTGGAGTTGGAATGAATACTGATCATACTTTAGAGGAGGTGGGATTACAGTTTTCTGTAACAAGAGAGAGAATTCGACAGATAGAAGCTAAAGCTCTTAGAAAACTTAAACATCCTAGTAGATCAAAACAACTAAAAAGCTTTTTAGAAAGTTAAATTTCTAAGGGGCCGTTAGCTCAATAGTAGAGTACTGCATTGACATTGCAGGGGTAGTTGGAGCGTAACCAACACGGCCCACCAACTAAATTTTATCTATATTTAAAAAACTATCTCTAATCAAAAATAAATTATCTTTAGATATTTTTTTTTGGTGTAATCCAATTAGAAAACCAAGTTCTTGAACACTCTGTGCTTTGTTAAATTTTTTTTTAGTTGGATTCAAATTATATAGCTTTGTAGCTGGCTGATTAGTGAAAACACCACTTATTATGGGTCGAGTTTCAATTCCTATTGAGTCTAAGTAGCTCAAAAACTTCATTTTTTGCTTTTTATATTTTTTATCAATAATAATAGGAAGACCCATCCAGCTTGGATTTATATTTTTTGCAGGCTCAATAAATTGGAATTGATTTTTCCATCTTTTATCTTTTTTAAGAGAATTTATAATTAATCTTCTATTTTGTTTTCTATTTCTTATTAATTTTTTTAATCTAGTAAATTGATTTAACCCTATTGCTGCCTGAATATCTGTTGGTCTTAAGTTGAACCCAGAATTAACAAAAATATATCTAGGGTCTAAAGAAGGATATCTTTTTGCATAGTAATTATAGCTTTTAAGTTTTCTAGTATAAAATCTTGTTCCACCTAACCATCCGTGAGACCTTAAAGCAAAAAGAATTTCATAATCTTTGTCATTGTTACAGACAATCATGCCTCCTTCACCTGACGTAATTTGATGAGAATAGAAAAAGGAAAAAGTTCCAAAATCTCCAAATGTTCCTAAATATTTATTTTTAAGTTTAGATCCTAATGACTCACAACTATCTTCAATTAAAATTATTTTCTTTTTTTTTGCAATTTTTTTAACTTTAAATAGATCACAAGAGTTCCCATGAACATTTACTAAAAATATACATCTTGTTTTTGGAGTAATTTTCTCTATTAATTCGTCTTCATTTACATTTAATGTTTTTGGGTCGATATCAATAAAAACAGGTTTCAAACCAAACTGAACTAGCGGCCAAAGTGATGTTGACCAACATAAAACTGGAATAATAACTTCATCACCTTTTTTTAAATTATTTTGTCTCAGAGGATTTCCAGCGGCAAAAATTGCTAATAGATTTGCTGAAGAACCCGAGTTAACCATTAATGCGTATTTAGTACCCATTTTTTTTGCAAACATTTCTTCAAATTTTCTTGTTTTGGATGCCATCGTTATTTGTTTTGAGTCAAGAACATTTTTTGCTTCCAAAATGTCTTCTTTAGAAATCCCATCTTCTAAAAGTTTATACTTATAACTTTTTTGGATCAGAGATTTTTTGAATAAGCTCATTTTTTAAATTTAAATATATTTTTTAAAGTTTGTTTATAACATCGTCCAAAAAAAATAAATAAAATTATAAATATATTTTGATTGTTATCGTATCTGATTTTTAACTCTGAAAATAATCTTTGAAAAAAAGTGTAACCACCTGAAATACCCACCTCGCCAAAAGCACCAAAAATTTCATCACCTCGAGTTGGAATTCCTTTCATTTTTTCTTTTACAATTAGTCTATAAATTAGATCATAATCGGCATGAATTTTATATTTCGTATTATAAAGACCTAATTTTTTGAGAGAATTAATTTTTATAAAAAAACCTATTACACAAGATGGATAGATATTAAATCTAAAGATAATATCCTTTGGTCTAAAACCAGCATAAATTTTATCCCCTTTTTTAATTGTTCCAAATATACAATCTGCCTCTGGATATTTTTTAACATATTTAATTAAATATTTTATTGCGTTAATATCAAATGTTGATGTTGAATCTAAAATTCCGATATAATCTCCGTTCGCAAATTTTAATCCTTTGTTCCATCCATCCCAAAGACCATTGTCTTTTTCGCTTACCCAAAGATCAATCTGATCATTGTATTTTTTAAGAATTTGAACAGTTTCCTCACCAGAATCTGCATCAATAATAATTAATTCTAAGTTTTCATATTCTTGTTTTAAAACACTGATTATTGTTTTTTCTAAGTCGGGGCTTTTAAAATTTGGCGTAATAATTGAAATTAAGGGCTTATCTTTTAGTGAGGTTTTATAAAAATCTTTATATCTTAATCCACCAAAACTTTTCCTATCAATATTATCATCTAGAAGTAATTTACTCTCGTATTTTTCTTCTTCACACTTTTTAATTGGTGGTCTTGATCTCGTAAAATATCTATTTGTATTGAATGAAGTTTTTTTTTCTACAAAGTCCATTATTATTTTTTATGGTAACTTTTCATAATATCATAAGTTTTTTTTAAACCCTCTTTTAGAGAGTATGTGGGACTCCAATTAATTAATTTCTTTAGTAGGGTAGTATCAACACAAAGCTCCATGGGTCCACTAACTGGTTTATCAAGGGAACTTATATTTTTTCCAGAAAGTTTTTTAACTTCGTTTGTAATAGTTTTGATTGAGTTCATTTCCCCTGTTCCTAAATTTATTACTCCGGTATAATCTGTGTTTAATAACTTTAATATAGCATCAGCAGCATCTTCAGTAAAAATAAAGTCTCTTTTTGGCTTATCATTCCATATTGTAACCTCATCTTCGTTGAGTACATTTTGAATAAGTGTTGGAACCAAATCTGGTCTAATTAGTTTTGTGTAACCATAGATATTACTTAATCTTATTATTATTGAGGGGACTTTTTTTTCGTAATATTTAACTATCTCTTCAGATAAAAATTTACTAAATATGTAGTCATTAGTATATGGATTGATAATTTGTTTTTCATCAACAGGGTTTTGTAGCTTACTTTGGTCATATAAAAGCATACTTGTAAAACAGATAAATTTTTTCAATTTTCTATTTGATAAATATTTTAAAATTTTTTGAAGTGGATAAACATTATAATCAATACCCATTGTTATTTTTTGGTTAATCTCATGATGATTTGAACTCCCAACTAAAAAAATTACTTTATCAAAGTCTAAACTATCTAATTTCTCTAAGTTATCTAAGCTTGGCAAATCTAAATGTTTGTTTTTCAAAAAGGACTCAATTGGCGATCTTCCTATCGAAATTATTTTTGGATCTTTTGATAATATAACCGGTCCAAGAAATCCACTTCCACCCAAAAGAATTGTATTACTCATTTTTTTTCTAATTTTTTGTAGACTTCTTTTAAACCATCTTTAAGAAGTGTAGGTTTAAAGTCAGGAAGTAAAGATTTCATCAAACTTAAGTCAATATCTTTCCTCATTTGTCCATTTGGTTTATTTTTATCAAATTCTATTTCTAAAGTTTCCGCATCACAAACACTTAACGCTAGTTTTGCAATTTTTAAAATTGAAAAATTTTCATTATTTCCGACATTGAAATTTTCTTTAATGTCTTTGTTAATCACTTCTTTAATTACAAACGCCAAGTCCTTCGCGTGCATAAATTGTCTTAGAGGAGCACCATCCCCAAATAGCTGAATTGATTTTTCACCATTTTTTTTCGCAATCAAAATCTTATTAATTAATGCTCCAACGAAATGACCTTGTATTTCATCAAACTTATCAAATTCTCCATAAAGATTACATGGAATTAAATAGCTAAAATTTGATTTATACTTTTTTCTATATGCATCTATTTGAATAGCCATACATCTTTTTGAATATGAATATGAAAATAAATCTGAATGAGGTGCCCCATTAAATAAGTAATTTTCTTTTATAGGATAAATATCTATGTTATCTGGATATATACAAGAACTTAATAAGCCCAAAAATTTATTTACGTTATTATTAAATGACTCATTTATCATAAACGTATTCATAATTATATTTTCCTCAAAATATTTTACAGGTTCAATTATGTTATGATGCACTCCCCCAACTCTTGCAGCTAAATGAATTACTATTTCTGGTTTTAATTCTTTAAACATTTTTTTCACATCATTTTGAATTAGTAAATTATAATCTTTTGAAGAGACGTAATTTGCATCTGGCATAATTTCTTTAAGGTATTTGCCCACTAGACCAGTTGCGCCTGTTACAAGAATTTTTTTCATATCTAATTAAATGATTTAACACATTTTTTATTATATTTTTACAAATTATATATTTAGTATATTAGTAGGCTTGTAAGAGTAAAAAAATTAATATAATACTTTTTTAAATTTTTTGGGCCTGTAGCTCAGTTGGTTAGAGCAGTACACTCATAATGTATTGGTCCCAGGTTCGAGTCCTGGCGGGCCCACCATTTTTAAAAATTAATTCTGAGAAAATTCCTTTAAGACTTTAAATAAAGCTTCAATATCATCATTATTTGAATTTAAAACAGAGGCAAATTCCTCTTTCTGAGTTCTTGCTAAACTTAAGCCCTCTATTATCAAATCTCTGATTAATGGATTGTCCGGATTTTTAGTATATATTCTCCAATCAATCTTTATCTCAGGTCTTTCATCGGTAGCTTTCAAGATACTATTAACGATGGTATAGTTTTCGTTAAGTTTATCTTTATTTCTAACGTCAATTTCTGGATTGGTATATTCCGCTAATCTGCTTGAAAAACTCTTTAAAAAATATTCTTCAAATAATGCTGTGTATCTTTTTTTTTCATCCTCATTAAGAGATTTTCTCTTTTTTCCAAGAGTGTAAAAACCAATCCCTCTTATATCTACTGTTTCTTTTGCAATTGTTTTTAATTTTTTAATTTTTTCGTCTTTTGAAATATTTTCACCAAGTAATTTTGATGCTCTATTGACAGTAGATTGAACAAAAATATCAGGCTCTAGAGAAAATGAATTGAATGTTATTGAAAAAAAAATAACAAAAAATATCAGTAATTTTTTTTGTATCATTTTTGAGTGAAAAATTATTGTGTTTCTATTTCTTCCCAATCACTATCATTTTGAGTTTCAATTATTTTCTGACTATTTAAAATTTTTTGCTGTCTGTCTTGAAGATATAAACTTTTTACAGATGCGTAAAAATCAAGTGAGTTTTTTTCTAGATTTTCAATAGAGTCAAAGTTTTTAGCTCTAAAATCAACTCCACTCGTAACCTTGGATGAATAATAATCTACATCTCTGAAATAATGAGTATCATTCCTTACAGTCACGTTATACCAAGCATCACCACCAAAAAAGTTAGCTAATGATGCAATAGTATCTCTAGCAGTGCTAGGTCCCAATACTGGTAATACCAAATAACATCCTGGCCCTACACCATGTGTTGCAAGGCTTTGTCCATAATCCTCTTTTGTGTATTCTTCAAATCCTAAATATGATGCAACATCAAATAAACCTAAAATTCCTACTGTTGTATTTATGACAAATCTTCCAACATTTATACCCGCTAAAACAAACTCTCCTTGAAGAAGATTATTTGGAATTGTAATTACATTACTAAGATTGTTTAATGAATTGCTTACTCCAGTTTTTACTGGTGAGGGCATTAATCTGTATACACTTGCGACCGGTTTAAAAATAACTTTATCCAAACCTTGATTGAGTGCAAAAGAAGCTTTGTTAAAAGTTTCTGAACAATCTTTTATCTTAGATGGTTCATTTTTTTTTAAAAGTAACTCACCATCTGAACCAGCATGCAAATTTGAAACTAACGCAAAAGTTGTAATTATTATAACTATAATTTTCTTAATCATTATTGATCTTGTATATTACAATGAGAAACAAAATAAAATAAGAATTAATCAGAATTAAAGCATAAATGTGGCTTAAAATAACACAAAATTATTCTCCAAACTTTAGTACTCAAAAAAGATTAAAAAAAAACATTAAATATATAATCATTCATTACACAGGAATGAAAAACGAACTGTCAGCTTTAAATAGATTGACTGATCATAAGTCAAAAGTTAGTGCTCATTACTTCATCAAAAAAAACGGAAAAATAATTAACTTAGTCCCTGACCTTTATGAGGCTTGGCATGCAGGAAAATCTAATTGGAAAAATATCCAATCTCTAAATCGTTATTCAATTGGTGTTGAAATACAAAATTCCGGACATGAAAACTTTTATGAGAAATTCTCTAATAAGCAGATGAATTCTGTTAAAAAACTTTTAAGATTTTTGAAGGCAAGATACAAATTAAATCGTAAAAATATACTAGCACATTCAGATATTGCTCCAAATCGTAAAAAAGATCCAGGTGAAAAATTCCCCTGGAAAGAATTAGCAAAAGTTAAACTTGCATACTGGCATCAATTGAATGAAAAAGAACTTATTAAATATAGGCTCAAAAAAATAAATTTTTTAGAGGAAAAAAAATTTTTTATCAATTTACACAAGATTGGGTATACAAAAGTTCAATCAAAAAGCTCTATTGATAAAAAAAGACTTTTAGTTAAAGCTTTCCAGCGAAGATTTCGACAGGGATTAATCAATGGGATTTCTGATCAAGAATGCTTAATTTTGAGTAAAAATTTGATAAAGTTTTAATTAATTATTGTTGAAAAAATTTAATTTAGTAATAAGTTGAATTGGCCAGATAAACGACTTATCGCTTTAAGAAATTAAAGAGGAAAGTCCGGGCTCCGCAAGGATACAGTGCCAGGTAATACCTGGCGGGGGCAACCCTAGGGATAGTGCCACAGAAAATAAACCGCCATAACATGGCAAGGGTGAAAAGGTGTGGTAAGAGCACACCGGTTCTATTGGTAACAATGAACGCTGGAAAACCCCACTGGGAGCAAGACTAAGTAGAAGTGACATTGTTGAAAAACTAAAAGTCATCCTTGGCTAGTCACTTGGGTTAGTCGCTTGAGTTTGGAAGTGATTTCAAACCTAGAGAAATGATAGGTTTAAATGACAGAACCCGGCTTATAGTTTATCTGGCAAAATTTTCTTAATCTAATCCATCAATAATCTATCAAATTAAATTACTCAAATTTGCTTATTTAAACCATAAATTGTATGTATTGACACTTAGTATAAAAACCCATAATATCCCAAATATTCCCATATTAAGGGAATAAAGGAATTTATGGTTTATGTTTTTATCAACCTACGAAAACAAATTAGACAAAAAAGGAAGGGTGTCAGTGCCGGCAAGCTTTAGATCTTATTTATCTAATTTAGGATACAATGGAGTTATTTGTTATCCATCATTCAATAATCAATCAATAGAGGCATGGCCTCAGGACAGAGTTGAAAAAATTTCTAATTCAATCGACACTCTAAATCCATTTGAAGAAAAAAGAGATTTTTTTGCTACTTCAATATTATCAGAAAGCACAAATTTACAATTTGATAGCGAAGGAAGAATTTCACTCACGCCAAAATTATTAAAACATGCAAAAATTAAAAATAGCATGGTGTTTGTTGGTCAAGGAAGAACTTTTCAGATATGGGAACCAACAATTTTTGAAAAATTTAAGGTCACTGCAAGAAAAAAAGCAAATTTAAATCGTGCAAGTCTTAAATGGGAGAATCAATTAAATAAATAAAAAGAGGGGGATAACGAAATGACAATTAACTTTAAAACTCCAGAGATTAGAGAATTACAACCAAGACTTTTGGTAATGGGAGTGGGTGGTGCAGGTGGAAATGCAATAAATGAAATGATTGAAAATGGAATGCAAGGTGTTGAATTCGTTGCAGTCAATACTGATGCACAAGATCTTAAGCATAGTAAGGCAAAATCAAAAATTCAAATTGGTTTAAATTTAACTAAAGGCTTAGGTGCAGGTGCGAAAATTGATATAGGTCAAGCTGCAGCCGATGAGTCTTTAAATGATATTGTGAATGTTTTACAAGGCGCAAATATGGTTTTTATAGCTGCTGGAATGGGCGGTGGAACAGGAACTGGTGCTGCACACGTAATTGCAAGAGCTGCAAAAGAGTTAAATATTTTAACTGTTGGAGTAGTGACACTTCCATTTTTATATGAGGGTCCCTCAAGAATGAGAAGAGCTCAAATTGGTCTTGAGGAATTAAGAAAACATGTAGACACAATAATTGTAATTCCCAATCAAAATTTATTTAAAATAGCAAACGAACAAACTACATTTGAGGAGTCATTCAATCTATCAAATAATGTCTTAATGCATGGGGTTCAAAGTGTTACTGACCTGATGGTAAGACCTGGAATTATCAATTTAGATTTTGCTGATGTTGAGACAGTTATGGCATCTATGGGTAAAGCCATGATGGGTACAGGTGAAGCCGAAGGTGAAGGCAGATCTATGAAAGCTACAGAAATGGCAATCAGCAACCCTTTAATTGATGATTATACCCTTAAAGGCGCGAAGGGATTACTTGTCAATATTACAGGTGGAAAAGATCTTAAATTATTTGAAGTTGATGAGGTGGTTAACAAAATAAGATCTGAAGTTGAGGCCGATGCAGAGGTTATTATTGGAGCAATAACTGACCCGTCTCTTGAGGGTAAAATAAGAGTCTCAATCGTTGCAACGGCTTTAGATGGGCAACAACCTGAAACAAAATCAGTTATTAATATGGTGCACAGAATTCAAAACAGAAATCCTGGATACTCTGATTTTTCAAATTTAGGTGCTAACACCTCTTTTAATTTTTCAACTAGTACACCAGTCTCAAGTGGTGCTAATGCATTAAAATTAGAAAATGAAATAACAACTGAAAATGTTAGTGAAACTGCTGCAAATGAAAATATTAATCAAATTAATGATCAATATCATGAGGAATTATTAAAAAATCAACAAGTTGAAAGCTTAGTTGAAAACACTAATGAGGATGAGGAAAGTTCTTTCACTCAAGAAGCTATTGGTGAATCAACTCAAGAAGATGAAATAAAAGATGATTTAAGAGAGTTTGGAGTTGATAGTGATACACCAGACTTATTTAGTTCTGAAAATGAAATGTCCTCTAAAGAAAATCTGTTGTCCCAAGAAAATGATGATCGAGAGGATGATTTAGAGATACCAGCATTTTTAAGAAGACAAAAAAATTAATGGTCTTCGTAAAAATAAATGGAAGCCACCATAGTACAGGATAAAACAAAACATTATCCAGTACTGCTAAAAGAAATTATTAGCATTATTTCCCCTCAATATGGTGGCACATTTATTGACTGTACTTTCGGTCAAGGCGGCTACACTCGAGAAATTCTTAAGAATAAAGACAACAAAGTAATTGGTTTTGATAGAGACTCAGAAAGTTTAAAAGTTGCAAAAGAAATTAAAAAAGAATTTCCAGACCGATTTATCTTTAAGAATTTAAATTTTAGTAAATTAGGAAACTTAAAACTCAAAAATGAAAGTATCAGAGGTGTATTATTCGATTTAGGTTATTCATTTACGCAAATTAAAGATCCAAAAAAAGGATTATCTTTTAATTCTAGTGGATCATTAAATATGAGGATGGGTTTAAATGAATTTTCAGCTAAAGAAGTAATAAATAAATTAGATGGAAAAAGCCTTGTTAAAATTTTCAAATCTTTTGGCGATGAAAGGGATGCAAAATTAATCGTTAAAAATATTCTTAAAGACAGATTGTTAAAAGAAATAGATACCCCTCATTTAGTAAAAATTATTGAAAAATCAAAAAAAGGAAATAATAAAAAAATTCATTCCGCAACAAAAGTTTTTCAGGCATTAAGAATTTTTGTTAATAAAGAAATAAGTGAGTTAATTCATGGAATGATCCATGCAGCTAAAGTTTTAAAAAAAGATGGTATTTTGGTTATTGTAACTTTTCATTCTTTAGAGGATAAAATTGTAAAATATTTTTTTAGAAGTCTCTCAGAACATAAAAGTGTATCTAGATACCAACCTGAGGAAATACACGAAGAAATCTTATTTAACTTACCTCAAAAAAAGCCAATAGTGCCATCAAGTCTAGAACTAAAGGAAAACCCTCCTTCTAGGTCTGCAAAATTAAGGTGCTTAATAAAAAAGGAAAATTTTTATGACTTTAAAACCGATATCTTGGACAAATTTAAAGATTTAATAGAAATCGAAAATCTTGGACTAAACTTATGAAAAAAATTTTAACTATTAGTTTAATTTTTTCACTTATTGTAATTACTTCTTTTATAAAAAATTCCACAAAGAAAATTGATGAAGAATTGTTTAGTTTAAAAGAGAATATACTCAATTTAAATTTAGAATTAGATAATGTGAAACTTGAATTTGATTATTTAAGCTCCTCAGAAAAACTACTTAGTTATCAAAATCTTTATTTTGAAAATAAGTTGATCCTAAAGAATATTAATGAAATTGAAATTATTGACTTCACAAAGGAAAAAATTCTTACAAACAATGTCAAAATTATAGATAGCGAAAAATAATGATATGAAGTTTATTCTCCAAGAAAACAAAGAGGAATTTGAATTTAAAAGTGACAAAAAAAATTTTGATATTAGATTTAATAGAATTGCATTTATTTTTTTTATTTTTTTCCTTATTTCTATAATTTATTGTATTCATCTTACTCATCTTGGTTCTAGAGATTTGAATTCCAATATTTCAAAGAATTATGGCTCTTTTAATAAAATTCAGAGAGCAAATATTTTAGACCGAAACAATCATTTTTTAGCAAAAACTGTTAATTCTATTGATATTGGAATTAATCCAACTGAAGCGATAGATAAAAAAAAATTGTTACTTAATCTAAAATATATTTTTCCTGATAAAGATTTTGAATTAATTAATTCCAAAATTTCAAAAAATAAATTTTTTTGGTTTGAAAAAAAAATTTCAGAGGAGAATTACGAGAAAATTATGATGTTGGGTGATAAATCAATAAAACCACATGAAAATCTTAAAAGAGTTTACCCTCAAAAAAATTTATTTAGTCATATAATTGGACAAATTGATGACGATAACCAAGGGATTTCTGGGTTAGAGAAATCATTAGATTTAAATTTAAAAAAAAATGATAAATCTATTAAACTTACTGTCGATAAAAATATTCAGTTTTTAATAAGAGAGGAGCTAATAAAATTTAATAAAATATTTAAAACTAAAGGAAGTGCCTCGATTTTAATGGATATAAATAACGGCGAAGTACTATCAATTATTTCCCTTCCTGATTTTGACCCAAACCAAAGACAAAATATTACAGATGTGAATTATATTAATAGAGCAACTAAAGGTGTTTATGAATTGGGCTCTGTTTTTAAAACTTTTACTTTGGCAGCAGCCTTAAATGAAAAGATAATAGAGCCAAATACTCAATTTAAAAATTTAGAAAAAAGTATTACTTGCGGAAAAAATAAAATAAGTGAATACGATAAAAAAATTCCCTCCAATTTAACTGCTGAAGAAATACTTATCCGATCAGGTAACATAGGTTCGGTTAGAATCGGTCAAGCCATAGGGATTGAAAAATATAAAAAATTTTTAAATGATCTCGACTTAATTAACTCTATAAAATTTGATATAGAGGAAATGGGTGAACCAATATCCTTTAATTGGGGAAAATGTAAGCTTGCAACTACCTCATACGGACATGGAATAACCACTACAATTTTACAATTAACTAGCGCTTACTCCACTATCGCTAATGGTGGTTATAAGATTAATCCTACTCTTATAAAAAAAGAAAAATATACCAGAGGAGAAAGAATTTTAGATGAAAATGTTTCAACAAATCTAGTCACAATATTGAGAAAAATTGTAACCACAAAGGATGGAACCGCAACATTAGCTAATGTAGAGGGTTATGAAGTAGCGGGAAAAACAGGCACTGCTGAAAAAATTTTAGAAGGTGGATACTCTCGAAAAAAAATTAATACCTTTGCGTCCATATTTCCTGCTTCAAATCCCAAGTATAGCCTAGTCGTGATGTTGGATGAGCCTAAAACAAATAGTGAATATGTTTATAATTATAGAGATGGATCAGGAATAAAATACAAAGGAACTCCTTTTAATACTGCAGGTTGGACTTCGGTTGAAGTTGTTGGTCAAATTATAGAAAAGATTGGGCCTATTTTAGCCACAAAATACACGGAAGTTAATTAATAATGTTATTAGGCAATTATTTTACCAATATAGACAATAGAAAAAAAAAAATTTTTTTCTCAGGAATTTCTTTCAATACAAAAAATATTAAAAAAGATAATATTTTTTTTGCTATAAAAGGGAACCATTTTGACGGAAATAAATTCATTTCTACAGCAATAAAAAAAGGCTCTAAAATTATTATTAGCGAGAAAAGAATTCGAAATTTTCAAAAGAATATTTTATTCATTCATGCTAAAAATATTAGAAAACTTTTAGCAGAAACTGCTTTTAAAATTTATAAGAATAAACCAAATAATTTAATTGCTGTAACTGGAACAAATGGAAAATCATCTGTTTCAGATTTTTATTTTCAGTTATTAAATCTTAATAAAGTAAAAGTCGCCTCAATCGGAACATTAGGTGTAAAATCAAAAAATTTAAGATCTAATTTGCCAAATACAACAGTAGATCCAATTCGATTAGGTCAAATATTATCCAAATTAAAATCTCAAAAAATTAACAATGTAATTATGGAAGCCTCTAGCCATGGCCTAAGTCAACATAGGTTAGATGGTTTAAAGTTTTCATCAGGTATTTTCACAAATTTATCTCAAGATCATCTAGACTATCATAAAAATTTTAAAGAATATTTTAAGGCAAAGCGGCACTTGTTTGAAAATTTGATAAAAAAAAAAGGAAATGTAATAGCAGATGAAACAATACCAGAATTTAAAAAAATAAAAAAAATTGCAATTTCTAGAAAATTGAAATTGCAGACTTTAAATAATAACAAAAATCAATTTCAAATTTTATCTCATAGTTTTAGAGGTGAGAAACAGGTATTAAAGATAAAATATAATAATCTAACGAGAGAGGCACATTTAAATCTTATTGGAAAAATACAATTGAAGAATATTTTAATGGCTATTATTGCAGCAAAAAATAGCAATTTAAATTTAATCAAGATTCTAAATGTATTATCAAAACTTAAACCAATAGATGGAAGATTTGAAAAAATAGGTAAAATCAGAAATAAGTCTAGAGTAATACTTGATTATGCACACACACCTGATGCACTGAGAATATGTCTTTCAAACCTGAAAGAGCAATTTCCAAATAAAAAAATAATTTTACTTTTTGGTTGCGGAGGAAATAGAGACAAAAATAAAAGATTCAAAATGGGAAAGATTGCAAGTAATTATTCCAATAAAATTTATTTAACTGATGATAATCCTAGATTTGAAGATCCGAGGAAAATAAGAGATGATATTAAAAAGGGTATTCAAAACACCTTAATAAAAGAAATTCCAGACAGAAAACAAGCTATATCTGAGGCTATCAAAAATTTGAATACAGGTGATATTTTGTTAGTTGCTGGAAAAGGTCATGAAAAAACACAAGATTTCGGTAAAAAGAAAATTTTCTTTTCAGATAAAAAAATCATTTTGGATTGTATTAGACTTAAAAATATTAATTTATCAAAAAACTTAAAGATAAATATTATTAAAGAAGTATCGAAAATCAAAAATAAAATTCATTTAGTAAAATCAGATAAAGTAATAATTAACTCCAAAGATATAAATAAGAATGATATTTTTTTTGCTATTAAAGGAAAAAAAAAGGATGGAAATAAATATATTGGAGAGGCATTTAAAAATAAGGCATCATTAGTTGTAGTAAATAAAATTCAAAATAAATTCGATAGTAAACGTCAAATAAAAGTAAGAAATACTTTAAGATTTATGACTGAAATTTCAAAAATATTTAGACAAAATATCAATACAAATATAATAGCTATAACAGGGAGTTGTGGGAAAACTACTCTCAAAGAATTATTGGGCAATGTGTTAAGAAAGGTTTCTAGTGTAAGCATTTCTCCAAAATCATATAACAACAAATTCGGAGTACCCCTAAGTTTACTTAATTTGAAACATAGTGATGAATTTGGAATTTTAGAGGTTGGTATGGATAAAAAAGGTGAAATTGATAATTTGACAAATATTATAAAACCGAATGTTGGTTTGATAACTAATATTAATTATGCACATGCAAAAAATTTCAAAAATATTAAACAAATTGCTTTAGCCAAAGCAGAGATAATCAAAAATATATTACCTAATGGTTTTGTTGTCTTGAATGCTGATGATAGTTTTTTCAAATTGCATAAAAAAATTGCTGAAAATAATAATATTAATGTGATTTCTTTTGGGATTAAAACTAAAAAAGCAAATGTTAGGTTGTTTAATATTAAAAAAGTTAAAAAGACATTTAGAATTAAAGTTAAACTTAATGATAAGTTTAAATATTTTATAATTTCTAATAATTTTCAAAGTAATATTTATAATATTTTAAGTGCTTTAAGTGTAATAAGTATTTATAAAGATGTGCTTAAACTTAATGAAAAAATTTTCTTAGATTTTAGAAGTCCAGCAGGAAGAGGAGATCATTCTATAATAAAGATAGGTAACAAAAAAATAAACTTAATTGATGAAAGTTATAATTCTAATCCTCTATCTTTAAAATCAGCCTTAAAAAATTATGATAATATAGATACAAAAAAATATCGTAAATATCTTTTGCTTGGAGATATGATGGAACTTGGTTCACATTCAAAAAAACTTCACCAATCAATAGTTCCTTTAATAAATGAGACAAATATTGATAAAGTATTTGTTATGGGAAAAATGGTAAGAGAAATATTCGATAATATTGTGAAAGTAAAAAAAGGAAGAATTTTAGAAAATAAATCAGGAATTTTTGAATTAATTAAGAAAGATTTTAATAATAATGATTATTTAATGATTAAAGCCTCAAATGCGACAGGTTTCAATAGTATAGCAAATAACTTGAAGGGTTTAAATTAAATGCTTTATCAATTTTTACTAAATTTTGTTGATACCTTTGGTTTTTTGAATGTATTTAAATACCTGACATTTAGGACTGGTTTATCTTTTTTTACTTCTTTGGTTATTGTCTTAATTTTAGGAGAATCTTTTATAAAATTTTTTTCAAAACAAAAAATTTTAAATCCTATCCGTGATGATGGTCCAGAAGATCATATAGTTAAAAAAATTGGAACTCCGACTATGGGTGGAGTAATTATTTTATTTGGTTTGTTGATATCAGTATTATTTTGGGCTGATTTATCGAATTTAAATGTTTTATTTTGTTTATATATCGCAATCTCTTTTGGTTTGCTTGGGGCATTCGATGATTATAAAAAAATAAAGTATAGCAATTCTTCAGGTATCTCATCAAAGTTAAAATTAACCCTTCAAATAATACTAGCAATAATTGGTGTGAGTTTTTATGTTTTCTTTAACGACTATCAAGATTTAACAAATTTATACTTTCCTTTTTTTAAAAACCTTATCATTAATCTTGGATGGTTTTTTATACCTTTTTCAATATTTGTGATTATTGGTTCATCAAATGCAGTAAATCTTACTGATGGATTAGATGGTTTAGCTACAGTACCAGTAATACTTGTAGCAGCTTGTTTTGCATTTATAAGTTATGTTACAGGAAACATTGTATTCTCAAATTATTTACAAATTCCTTACATAGAGGGAACTGGGGAAGTTTCAATTTTTTGTGGAGCAATCATTGGCTCTTGCTTAGGCTTTTTATGGTTCAACGCACCTCCAGCAAAAATTTTTATGGGAGATACTGGATCTTTGTCTTTGGGTGGTTCTTTAGGAGCAGTTGGTATAATAACAAAACATGAGATAGTTTTAGCAATTACTGGAGGTTTATTCGTTCTTGAAGCAGTTTCAGTGATTGTGCAAGTAATATCATTTAAACTTACTGGTAAAAGAGTTTTTAAAATGGCACCAATCCATCATCATTTTGAGAAGAAAGGCTGGCCTGAATCAACAGTTGTAATTAGATTTTGGATAATTTCTATTATTTTAGCAATGATAGGACTTGCTACATTAAAACTAAGATAATGAGTGATAATTCACAAATTTTCTTTAATAAAAAAATTTTAATTTATGGATTAGGAAAAAGTGGCCTCTCATCATTCAATTTTTTAAGAAATAAAAATGATGTTTATTTATTTGATGATAACCCGAATCTTAAAATAAATAAGTCGATTAAAAAAAAAACTCTCAATTTTAAAGAATTATTAAAAACCAAATTTGATTTAATTATATTAAGCCCAGGAATTGATATAAAAAAATGTAAGTTAAAAAATTTACTTAAAAAAAAACATAAGAATATCTATACAGATTTAGACGTTTTTTACTCATTTTATAAAAATGTCTCATTAACAATAACTGGCACTAACGGAAAGTCCACCACATGCAAACTTCTATATGATATCTTAAAAGATCAAAAAAAAGACGTAAGATTAGCAGGGAATATTGGTACACCAATTCTATCTATAAATAAGATCTCAAAAAAAACAATTTTCGTTATTGAGGCTTCATCTTACCAATTAGAATATAGTAAAATTTTTTCATCAAAATT
>CABYNK010000012.1 GCA_902520355.1 uncultured Pelagibacteraceae bacterium | reverse complement strand
TAAATGAACCGGCTGGTTGTCTTCGTGGTTTGTCCCTGTTAAATAAACAGAACTTGTTTTATCAAAAGTAATAACATTATCAGGTTTCGGATACTCAATTTTTGGCATTTCATTTGCAGGTCTTAAGGTTTCATGATCTGCGTGCTTATGTTTTAGTGTGAAGGGAAGTTTTCCCCTAAATAAAATTTGATCTATACCAGTGAAAATTATACCTAAAATTAGCCCCCAACTGAAACTTGGTTTTACGTTTCTTGCTCTATGTAATTCATCAAACAACCAACTTTTTTTAAATTTTTCCTCAAATATTGATAAGTCTTTGTTTTCTGTAAAGTGTTCATTTATTGTCTCAGCAGCTATGATTCCACTTTTCATTGCTGTGTGAGATCCTTTAATTTTTGGCATGTTTAAAGTTCCAGCATCACATCCTACAAGTAATGCGCCCGGCATAAACATTTTAGGTAAACTTTGTATTCCACCCTCTATCAAAGCCCTTGCACCATATGAAATTCTTTTTCCGCCCTCTATAATTTTTTTAATTGATGGATGAGTTTTAAATCTTTGAAATTCATCGAAAGGAGATAAATGAGGGTTTTGATAATCTAAGCCAATAACGTAACCTAAAAATATCTGCTTATTTTCTGCGTGATACATAAAACTTCCACCATATGTACTGTTATCTAATGGCCAGCCAGCTGTATGCATTACTAATCCTTCATGATGATTTTTTTCTTCAATTTCCCAAATCTCTTTGAAGCCAATGCCATATTGTTGAGGATCTTTATCTTTATTCAGATCAAATTTTTTAATTAGTTGCTTTCCTAAATGACCCCGGCAACCCTCTGCGAAAACTGTAACCTTTCCTAAAAGTTCAATACCAGGTTCGAAACTATCTTTCTTGTTTCCTTCCTTATCAATTCCCATGTCTTGAGTGGCAACACCTTTTACTGATCCATCGTCATTATATAAAATTTCACATGCGGGAAACCCTGGAAAAATTTCAACCCCTAGTGTTTCAGCTTGCTCTGCAAGCCATCTACATAAGTTTGCAAGACTTATAATATAGTTATTGTGGTTTTTCTGAACTGAAGGTAATAACCAAGTCGGCCAACTTATAGACTTTGACTTACCTAAAAATAAAAATTTTTCTTTTGTTACTTTTGTTTTAATTGGAGAATCTAAGTCTTTCCAATTTGGAATTAATTCATCTAAAGCTCTTGTTTCAAATACATTACCACTTAAAATATGTGCACCAATCTCAGATGCTTTTTCCAAAATACAAACATTTAAATTTGAGTTTAATTGTTTTAATTTTATAGCTGTTGATAATCCTGATGGTCCCCCACCAACAATAACAACATCATACTCCATTGACTCTCTGGCCATATATTAATTTTTTACAGATTATATTATTTTTGTATAGTGTTTAATTTGTTCAGTTCTTCAATAAATTGAGGAAGTGCTTCAAATAAATCAGCCTCTAGACCATAGTCTGCAACACTAAAGATTGGGGCCTCGCCGTCCTTATTAATTGCTACAATTACTTTACTCTCTTTCATTCCAGCTAAATGCTGAATTGCACCCGAAATTCCAATGGCAATATACAAATCTGGAACAACAACTTTCCCTGTTTGTCCTACTTGATGGTCATTACCAATATATCCAGCATCAACTGCTGCCCTTGAAGCTCCAATTGCTGCATTTAACTTATCAGCTACAGATGTAATTAATTTAAAATTATCACCACTTTGCATTCCTCTTCCCCCAGAAACAACTACCCTTGCAGTTCCAAGCTCTGGTCTATCTGATTTAATTTCCTCTCTTTTTACAAATTTTGTATTATTAAACTCCTCACTTGGTTCCGCTTTATCAATTGGCGCAGATCCACCTGAACTCTCACATGGATCAAAGGAAGTTGGTCTAATAGTTATACATTTTTTTGGATCTTTGCTTTTTACAGTTGCAAACGCATTTCCAGCATAAATAGGTCTTAAAAAGGTATCTGAAGAGATTACCTTAATAATATCGCTGACTTGAGAAGTATCTAAAGCTGCTGCAATTCGTGGCATTAAATTTTTACCAAAAGTATTCGCTGAACAAACAACATGTGAGTAGTTTTCTGCCAATTTCACAATTACTGGTGCAAAATTTTCTGCTACAAAATTTTCATAATGAGCTGCTTCAACTTGAATAACTTTTTTTACCAGTGGTAATTCTGAAAGTTTTTTCGCTGCATCTCCGCAATTATTACCAATAATCACTGCATGAAGATCAGAATCCATTTGAGAAGCTGCAGTTACAGCATTAAGTGTAAAAGATTTTAATTCTTTATTATTATGTTCCGCTATTAATAAAACTGACATTATATTACTTTTGCCTCATTTTTTAATTTTTGTACTAACTCAGCCACACTTTTAACTTTTATTCCTGCTTTTCTTTTCGGTGGCTCTTCTACTTTAATTTGCTCGATTCTTGGAGAAGTATCTACTCCTAAATCTGACGCATTCAATTGTTCTATAGGTTTTTTCTTTGCTTTCATAATATTTGGTAATGAAGCATATCTAGGTTCATTTAGTCTTAAATCACAAGTGACTATTGCGGGTATATTAATTTCTATTGTCTCTAAACCCTCATCAATCTCTCTAGTAACCTCAAGTTTTTTATCTTTGATCTCAATCTTAGAAGCAAATGTTGCTTGGGGCCAATTTAGCAGAGCACTTAACATTTGACCTGTTTGGTTACAATCGTCATCAATAGCCTGTTTTCCCATAAAAACTAAATCTGGTTTTTCTTTTTCAACAATTTTTTGTAACAATTTAGATACAGCCAAAGGTTCTAAAATTCCATCAGCTTTAATAAGAATACCTCTATCAGCTCCAACAGCTAATGCTTTACGAACAGTTTCTTGAGCTTTTTCTTCCCCAACGCTCACCGCGACTACTTCAGTTGCTTTTCCTGACTCTTTGATTTTAACTGCTTCCTCAATAGCATTATCATCTGGCGGATTGGTAGACATTTTAACATTTTCAGTTACTACACCAGTGTTATCTTCTTTTACTCTGATTTGTACGTTATAATCAATTACTCTTTTTACTGCGACTAAAATTTTCATTAAGCTCTCAATAATTTATTTTCAGAATCGTATGGACTTTCATCAAGTATTGTAGCCTCGTACATTTTTCCAAGAATATCAACTTTAAGTTTTTCGCCCACATTTGCTAAATCAGGTTTTACCATTGCTAAAGCTATAGATTTATCTAATCTAAAACCATATTCTCCACCTGTCGCTCTTCCTACAACTTTGTCACCTTTATAAATCGGGTTGTTTCCTAATACATCTGAGTCTGTAGTATGATGAACCTCTAATGTTACTAGCTTATTATCAAAACCCTTTTCTCTCCATTTGTTTAGTGCTTCAAGTCCTATAAAATTTCCTTTATTAGGATGAATAAATCTATCTAGGCCAGACTCATAAGGTGAATATTCAATTGATAGTTCAGTTCCTACAAGTTTATAAGATTTTTCAACTCTTAAACTGTTCATAGCTCTTATTCCAAATGGTTTGATACCAAGATCCTTGCCTGCCTCCATTAATTTATCAAAAATATGGTTTTGATATTCAATTGGGTGATGCAATTCCCAACCAAGTTCACCGACAAAATTTACTCTCATAGCATTAACTGGTGCATAACCAACATTAACATTTTTAGCTGTCAGCCATTTAAAATTTTCATTTGAAAAATCATCTGTTGAAACTTTCTGCATTAGTTCTCTAGCTTTTGGGCCAGCAACTACAAGCACACCCGTACTATTTGTTAAGTCTTCAAATATTACTGACCCATCCGTTGGCATCCATTTTTGGATCCAATCATGGTCTAATCTTAAATTTGCTCCAGCAGAAACTAGGTAATAACTATTTTCAGCTTCCTTCATAATTGTAAATTCTGAATGAACACCACCCTTAGTATTTAGTGCATGACAAAGATTAATTCTTCCAATTTTTTTTGGAAGTTTGTTAGCTACTAAATAGTCTAAAAATTCCTCTGCCTTTGGACCTTTAATTCTACATTTTGCAAAGGCTGTCATATCTAAAAGTCCAACATTCTTTTTAACATTTTCACATTCTTTTTTAATTGCATCAAACCATTTTGATCTCCTAAAAGACCAATCATCTTTTTGTTCCATGCCGTCAGTTGCAAAAAAGTTTGGTCTTTCCCATCCAAATTTTTGTCCAAAAACAGCTCCAAGATCTTTCATTCTCTCATAACAAGGCGATGTTCTTAAAGGTCTAGCAGCTGGTCTTTCTTCGTCAGGATAATGAACGATAAATACGTGACTGTAAGCTTCCTCATTTTTTGCTTTAAGATATGACTTTGTTGCATAATTTCCATAACGTCTTGGTTCAACACCAAGCATGTCAATAGTTGGTTCACCATCTACAATCCATTCTGCTAATTGCCAGCCTGCTCCACCTGCTGCAGTTATTCCAAAACTATGCCCCTCATTAATCCAAAAATTTTTAAGTCCCCAGGCTGGACCAACAATAGGATTACCATCTGGTGTATAACATATTGCTCCATTATAAACCTTTTTAACACCTACTTCACCAAATGCTGGCACTCTATGTATTGCTCCTTCAATGTGTGGAGCAAGTCTATCTAAATCTTCTTGAAACAATTCATATTCAGAGTCTTTTGAAGGACCTTCAACATAACATGCTGGTGCACCATCTTCATATGGACCTAATATTAGTCCACCAGCTTCTTCTCTCATATACCATCTACTATCACTATCTCTTAATACACCCATCTCTGGTAGACCTTCTTTTTTTCTTTTTTGTATCTCTGGATGTGGTTCAGTTACGATATATTGATGTTCCACAGGAATAACCGGGATATCTAATCCAACCATCTCTCCAGTTTGTCTTGCAAAATTTCCTGAGCAAGAAATAACATGCTCACATTCTATTGAACCTTTATCTGTTTCAACAATCCATCCATCTTTAGTTTGTCTCATTGATAACACTGTCGTGTTTCTATAAATTTCTGCTCCTCTATTTCTTGCACCTGTAGCAAGAGCTTGTGTTAGATCTGCAGGTTGAATATATCCATCTTCAGGATGTTGAATTGCTCCAACTAAATCATCAGTATGACAAAGAGGCCAAATTTCTTTTACTTGTTGAGGCGTTAAAAATTTAACATCAACACCAATTGTTTTGGCTACACCCGCATATTGATGGTACTCATCCATTCTATCTTTTGTACTTGCAAGACGAATATTTGAAACAACACTGAAACCAACATTCTTACCAGTCTCCTCCTCTAATTTTTTATAAAGATTTACTGCGTACTTGTGAAGTTGACCAACAGAATAACTCATATTAAAAAGAGGTAATAATCCCGCTGCATGCCAAGTTGAGCCTGAAGTTAATTCTTTTCTTTCAATTAAAACTACATCAGACCAGCCCTTTTTTGCTAAATGATAAAGAGCACTTACTCCAACTACTCCTCCACCGACTACGACGACTTTTGCTTTTGATTTCATTAAACGATTCCTACTAAATTTTTATTCATAACGAAACAAAATTGTATTATGTATGATCAAATTGAACTTCCTAGTGCAATTGGGCTAGAAACCATTGTAGTCAACCAACAGTCTTTGAGGGGTCCGTCAGTAGTATATTTTTCTACTTGCCAGTTGAACTTATGGTAGATTTTATCTTTATCTAAAATTATAACCTCAAATTGTGCCCATTTGTCACCACCACCTACCTTTGTAATTGTGTGGCTTAAATGATTAAGAAGCATTTGATAAGAGTTTCCTTTAATCATCATCTTAAAATTTGGCAAAGGACCAGTGCTTTTTTTATTACTTGGATGAGCAAAATTCCAGGTTTGTTCAATCCCACTATCTTTATAATTGATGTCATTTTTTTGAAGACCGTTCAATTGGATCTCAACAACTTTTGAAGGTTTTATATTGCTATTAGGTTTAAGCAATTCAGCTTTTGTTATTGTAATTGAAAAGACAAGAATAATTAAAACTTTAAATATTATTTGCAGTTTTTTTAACATCTTCTAAAAATTTTTTTCTTTTTTTATCCTCTACAAATGGTACTGCAAAGTATCTTCGATATACCACATCCCTTATGCCGCATATATTAAAAACTCCTCTTCTTAATCTTTTTGTTGGCATATTTAAAAAGAATGTTCTGACAGCGAATTGTGGGGAGCCATAAGTACAAAAAACTACGGCTTTTTTTCCTTTTAAATTTCCAAGCGGATAACCATAATTTCCAAATAATTTCTTAAATCTAAAAGCCCAAGGTGGTGCAAGAACCTTATCAATCCATCCTTCCACAATTGCCGGCATTCTAAAATTCCATATAGGTGCGATTAATACTATTGCATCCGAACTTTCTATTCTTTTTCTATGATCCAAAACCTGATTGTCTGGATCTTCACCTGAAAAAACTGGATCAAATTTTTCTTTATATAAGTCAACTATATCTACTTGATGGCCTTTATTTTCCAAAGTTTCCTTAAATGTATCTCGAATTGCCGCATTAAAAGATCTTTCCTCATAATGACCATAAACAACAAATATTTTTTTCATTAATTAAAATACTTTTCGTACTCTATTTTTGTACATTTGTTTTCAATGTATATAATATCATTTGTCTCAACAATTTTTTTTGCCTCTTCATTTCTTATATCCAATTGTAACCATAAAACCTTAGCTTTTACTTTAATTGCATCTTTTGCAATTTCAGCTGCTTCATTTGAAGGCCGGAATACATCGACTATTTCTATTGGACCATCAATCTCCCTAATATTTCCAAAAACTTTCTCACCTAATATACTTTCTCCTTTCATAGATGGATTAACTGGATAAACTTTAAAACCGTAATCTTGTAAGTATTTCATCACAACTGAAGATGTTTTTGTTAAATCTTTACTTGCACCAACAAGCGCGATATTTTTATATTTTTTTAAAACCTCTTTAATGATTTCCATCTTAACTACTTCTCGCCCATTATCTTATCCTCACAAAATTTTTTAGCCTCCTTGATTGTCATTGGTTTTTCCAACTTTTGACTGCCTGCAATACATGCATCTATAGCTCTCTTAAAATTGTGGTCTCTAAAAGTAAAAATAAAATAAAGACCTATAATGATTAAAATAATGGTTATAAAATTTTTAACTTTCACTTATTTTTCCAATTAGGTTTTCTTTTTTCTAAAAAAGCAGAAACACCTTCTTTTGCATCCATTGCCATCATATTTAATGTCATCATTCTACTTGCATACGAGTATGCTTTTCTTAGTGGCATTTCTAACTGCTTATAAAAAGCTTGTTTCCCAATTTTAATTGTTAGATTAGATTTAGATGCAATTTTTTTTGCAATTTTTAAGATCTCAGTATTTATGTTTGATTTTGAAAAATAATCGTTAATTAAACCAATTTCCTTTGCATAATCCGCTTTTATTGGTTCACCAGTAAGAAGCATCTTCATCATTGGTTTTCGATTGATTTTTCTACTAACTGCAACCATAGGAGTGCTACAAAACAATCCAATATTTACCCCTGGTGTTGCAAAAAGTGCATCTTTAGTGCTGTAAGCTAAATCACAGCTAGCAACTAATTGACATCCTGCTGCATAAGCTGCTCCATGAACCTTTGCTATAACAGGCTTTCTACCTTCAACTATTTGTAGCATCAACTTTGAACAAAGATTGAATAATTTTTGATACCTTTCTTTTTTCTTTAAATCTTTTACCTCTTTTAAGTTATGACCTGCGCTAAAACCTTTTCCTGCACCCTCTAGAATTATTACTTTTACTTTTTTATCTTTATCTAATTTTTTAAAAACATTAATTAAATCTTTTAAATTTTTATAGGATAAAGAATTATATGTTTTTGGTTCATTGATTATAACTCTAACAATATCTTTACTATGATTAATAGTTTTAATATTCATCAGAAACTATTTTAGTTTACCCTCTTCCCTCATCTTTGCTCTTATCTTAGTGGCTGAAATTTTTTGTATTTCCTCAGGTAAAACAATTTCTTCTATCTTATAACCAACACCTCTTCCATAACAAATGTTTGTAATATTGGGAACTAACATAATTTTAAAACGTCCTTCGAATTCTGGATTAAGTTTATCTTCAATATTTTTTTTTACTGTTTCAAAGTCAAATGGATTATCATCTACACCTTGTACGTCTCTAATTTGTATACAGACTTGTCCAGTTTTTTTAATTATTTCTTTAAATAAGGTATAATGACCATCATGAAATGGTTGCCACCTTCCTAACATTTGAGCTGTTGGTTTTTTATTGTCCCATTTATAAGACATTAAACTATTTCCTTTAATATTTTTGGTGCCCAATTTTTAGCATCTTGAGTGGTAACATGATAGTTATACTTCTCCGGTTTTACGAACATTTTATTTGTATCGTCAAACCTACCTTCTTTAATAGTATCTACCCATATGATAAAATCTGCTGGAAACAGCGCTCTTGCGGCAGGGGTTGGACAAACAAAATCTGCAACGACATGATTACCTTGATCCCTAAACTCTTGTGCTTTAGCCCACATTCTTTTAGCCTGTCTTGTTCTTCCTTCTGCTGAAAAATCCCAATCATTTGCTTCTTTTCTTACTTCATCAGCATTGAGCCACTTTGCTTTTAATAGTGGGACTAACTCAGAGGCTAAAGTCGTTTTACCTGAACCTGGTAAACCCATAATTAATATAATCTTCATGACTTAAGATAGTTAGCAACCCACTCAATTTTAAGCAACAAATTTCATTGCGTCATTTGATAAAATTCTTTGACAGCTTTTTCAAAAAAGATAATGATCTATAAAATGAATTTTTCTCTAGAAATAAGCCCAACAACAGATCTCGACACTGTTCCACCAGTAAATGATATTTATATAACAATGTTACCTGGTGGGGATTATAAAGAAACAGCACAACAAGCAGTTGAGTTAGTTAAAAAAGGTTTTAATCCAGTGCCTCACTTTCCAGCAAGATCAATGCAGGATGAAAAGCAACTAAAAGATTACGTTTCGAGGTGTAAAGACGGTGGGGTTAAACAAGTTTTGGTAATTGGAGGTGGAAGAGAACCAATGGGAAAATTTGATAGCTCGTTTCAACTTTTGGAAACTGGTTATTTTGAGAAGATGACAATAGGAATTGCTGGACACCCAGAGGGGAGTCCTGATATATCCGACTCAGATTTAGAAAAAGCTATGATAGATAAAAAGCCTTATGCTGATTATATAGTAACACAGTGGTTATTAGATCCCCAGCCTATTATAGATTTTGTTTCTAAACAAAGCGTACCAGTGCATGTGGGAATTACTGGACCTCTAAAAATATCAAGCTTAATTAAATTTGCTAATATTGTTGGAGCAAAAAATTCCTTAAATTTTCTTAAATCTAATTTTACTAAGGCGTTAGATTTATTAAAACCTAAAGACCCTAATGATTTAATTGGGAAAGTTAAATCGCATACTGATTTCTTCCACATTTATACATTCGGCGGCTTGAAGGAAACAAACAAGTGGTTGAAGGAGAATGGTTATGTCTAAAGAATTTGACTATACTAAACTAAAACATGTTACTTCTGTTGATCAATCAGATCGAAAAGTACCATATAATTTAAGACAAAGCGGTCCTACTAAAGTTGAAATGTTAATTTCAACAAGAGTAAGAAAATCACCATATTGGCATTTATCAATGCAAGCAGGTTGTTGGAGAGCAACTGTTTATAATAGAATTTATCATCCAAGGGGATATGTGAAGCCTGAGGATGGTGGAGCAATGGTTGAATATGATGCAATTGTAAATCACGTAACTATGTGGAACGTTGCTGTTGAAAGACAGATTCAAGTAAAAGGTCCTGATGCAGAAAAATTTGTTGATTATGTAATAACAAGAGATGCAACAAAGATTTCTCCAATGCGAGCAAGATATGTAATTTTATGTAATGCTTATGGAGGAGTTTTGAATGATCCAATACTTTTAAGAATTTCAAATGATGAATTTTGGTTTTCTTTATCAGACTCAGATATCGGAATGTACCTTCAAGGAGTGAATGCTGATGGTAAATTTAATTGCACGATAGAAGAAATTGATGCATGTCCAGTTCAAATACAAGGTCCTAAATCAAAAGCTTTGATGAAAGATCTTTGTGGAGATCAGGTTGATTTTGACAATATGCCTTTTTATGGTTTAGCTGAAGTTAAAATTGCAGGAAGAAGTTGTGTAATTTCACAATCAGGTTTCTCTGGTGAGGCTGGATATGAAATCTATTTAAGAAATGCCACTTTGTATGCAGAAGATATGTGGAACGCAGTTCTTGAAGCTGGAAAAAAACATAAACTTATGGTTATTGCACCTGCACATCATAGAAGAATTCAAGCAGGAATTCTTTCATGGGGACAAGACATGGATCAACAACATAATCCTTATCAATGTAACTTGGGCTATCAGGTTTCATTATCCGGCAAAGGAGAATGGAATAAAAAAGCTGACTATGTTGGTAAAGCTGCCTTAGAAAAAATGGGCAAGGAACTTAAGGAGGGAAAAAAGCCATATAAACTTCAATTAGTAGGATTAGAGTTGGGTGGAAAACCTATTGATGATTATGCACCAGATTTTTGGTTAATATCAAATGAAGATGGTGGAAATCCTGTCGGATTTGTAACTTCACCATGGTGGCATCCAGAAAAGAAAACTAATATTGCTATGGGATATGTACCTTTTGATGGAACATTGAATGCTAACGGTTTTCCAAAAGGAAAAATTGGAAGGAAATTTAAAGTTCATTTACCAGAGAAATATTCTAATAAACCAGGAGCACCAGTTGATGCTGTTGTAGTTGATATTCCATTTAAGGAATCTTACAATGCTAATACAAGGGAAGTGGTATCAGGTTAATTATTTTCTAGGGGGAGTTTAAGCTCCCCTTATGATCTTAAATGGTAAAAAGTTTTATTATTGTAGTTTGCATTATCATCGCCATTGCATTATTACTGTTTCCATTGATTGTATCTTACAAAGAACAAAAGAATAAAAAAAAATAAATGTTCGCTGAATTTTTAAATATAATTTTTAAATCTATAAAACTAGATAAAACACTTTATAGCGATAACAAAAATTTTGGTGAAGCTGCAATATATTTTGCAGGTTTAATAATGATATTAGATGGTGTTGCGGGAGCAGTAGCTGCCAATACAGTGGTAAAAACAGCGATAGGGATGTCTGGACTTACAGCGATTTTAACGTGGTTCATATGGGCAATTTTTATATATGTAATTGGTGTTAAATTATTTCCAGATAAACAATCAAAAGTGCCATTTAAAAAAGTTTTGATATCAGTTGGTTATGCTCATGCACCAGGTTTGATAAGATTTTTTGCATTAACTCCTGAATTAATGATACCAATTATTTTTCTTACTCAATTCTGGATTTTTGCAGGTTTAATTATTTCTACAAAGCAAATTTTAAATTTAAGATCTAATTTAAAATCATTTGGTATAATATTTTTATCTTTTTTAATTATTGCTTTTTTATCCATATCTTTTGTTATGAGTAGAATGAATGCTTTACCAATTAATAGTATTTAAATTGGAAAGATCGTTTTTGAAACTCTGCATGATTTACAGATTTTAAATCCAGTTAAAATTAGGTTTTGAGTAACACTTTCATCAGATTTTTTACATTCATCACAAATATCATTTAATTCATCAACATTTGAGTTATGTTGATGTTTTATATCATCATCTTCAGTCATTATCTGTTAAACCTGCTCCTGCTGCACCTTTTTTTAAACTTTCTGTTTCCTCAACAAATGTTTTTTCTGATAATTGATATAAGCTTTTCCAATCTTTCTCAGTAAAATTATCATTATTTTCTAAAATTTTTACCTCTGCGTTATTCGCCATATTTGGACAATTCTCGTGCAATAAGTTTGTGGAAATATTGACATTAATATTTAATAGAAACTCACTTTCCTCAAATTTAAAAAATATTTTTTTTCCAACAACCTCAGAGCTTCTACTAAGAAATGGTAAAAATAATAATGGGTATGCAATTTTGGAAAAATTAATGGTCTTAATTTTTTCAATTTTTTCAATTTGATCTAAAAAACTTACTCCTAAAATAATTGGGCAGTAAGAAAATTCAGAACAGTTGTTATTTTCATTAATTAAATTAAGATTCTCAAACTTCTTATCTTTTTTTTCTTTTAAATATTCATTTAAATTTTTAATTCCTTTTAAGTTAAACATTTCAAGTAATCTTATACTTTTTCCAACTTCTTCGCTTATTCCCCAAGAATAGCCTACTGCTCTACTCGCGCGTTTAGAGGTTGTTTCGATTTCACTTAAAGATTTCATAAAATTTTATCAACAATAAACCCAATGCTGATTATAATCTTTTAATTCTTTTGGGAGTGGTGCTCCTTGGAACATGCAAATTCTTAACCACTTATCTGATTTAGGATCAAATTTTAATGCACCAAAAAAGGATAACTTTAAACGCAACATATCAATTGGAACAACATTTTCACTGATTGTGTTATCTTGTATTTCAGCATATGGAAATTTTTCTATAATAAATGCACGTCTCACCACATGTCTTAAATCAGAATTATTCATTAAAAATCTATCAATAGTTAAATTATCATTACATAAAATTAATCGATCATTAAGTTTTTTAATGTCTCTAGCAATTGCAAGAGGTTGTTCTAATTCTGAACCTCCTTCCTCAAAACGATCTGCATACCTAGGCTCTTCCTTATTTTTAGAAATAAACCAAAAATTCCTTAAATTTGATTTATCCTCAAAATCAATCTTTAAAATATCTGGATACCTTTGCTTTAAAATATTTTTAAGTTCTAAAGCTGTTCTTTCCGCAGGAATTCTAAAATATTTTTCCTCCTCAGAGTCCATATTCTTTATTAATGGCTTAATAATTTCATCAAAAGGTTCCATCATCATAGATACAACATACTCTATAGTTTCTTCACAAGTTTCTCTCTCTAACCATAAATATATTTGGTTGAAAGGATAAGGAGTTGTAAAATCTAATTTATTTTCAATAAATTCTAAAAATTTTTTTAAATTAATAAGTAGTGAATTTATTTTTTTAATTTGAAATTCACTTTCAGAATTCCAACTTGTAATATTTTTTAAAGAATCTTTGATACATTTTTTAAATAAATCTGAGTCTTTCGGTTTTACATGTTTCATTTCCCTAATTTTTTTTAATGCAATTTCTCTAGATAAAATCCAATTGTTTAATAAAGTAGGATGATTTACTATAAAAGGGGCCATACCAAGACCGGTGGAGTTTCCTATGCCAAGGTTTCTGCAGATCTTTAAATCTAAATTCACTGCTTTTTTTGGATTTTTATGTTTGGCTACATGATTTACTTGATCAAAAGTAAATTGTCTTACTAAGTAGACCAACATCATCTCTAATCTGAAAGGTCCATTAATTTCTCCCCTATTTTTAATTCTAAATCTATCTGCTAAACCAAACTTTCCGGAGCCATAAACGGCAGTGGTTCTATATAAATATCCAACTTTTTCTAATAAATTCAAATCTGGCTGTTTACCTTCACTTAATTTTTCAACCACATGATTAAAAATCCTAACTGATTTATTAGCTCTAGATAAAGTTAATTCTTTGTATGAAAGTCTGCCAACCTCTTGTCTTGGAACTTCATTCTTCAATCTCACAATATCTTTTTTTGAGGGCACTCCATCATATAACGTAAAAGCAGCATCCCACTTTGTTGCAATAACTCTGTCTGATCTTTGATTGTCATCAATCTTATTTCCAAAACAAACTAATGAGTAAACTCTTTTATCTTTTTTGAAAGAATATATTGCTTCTCCATATCCACCAGAATCTAAGTTAAATAAGTCTCTATTATACTCCCAGTCTTTAAATTCATCTAAAAAACTTCTTAGAAATGATAATTTAGATTGATGAAAAGACCCTAGTCTAGATAATTTCATTATGATGTTTGGGTCTCTTAATTCTACTCTCATGTTTCAAATATTTTTATAAAAATTATACCAATTGTTACCTAATATCCCATTAGTTTCTTCTTCAGAGAATCCAGCTTTTCTTAAACCCTTCTCTATATTAAAAAAACCTCTGGCATCTTCGAACCAATTTGGTTGTTTAGGGAACCCGGGTTTATTCTTAGATCCCTCTCCATAATTTTTACTTTTAGACCAAGTGCCATTTCTCATCCATTCAACAATTTCATCTGGCTGATTCAAGCATAAATCAGATCCAATACCAATATTTTTGATATTCATTATGTCTGCTGTTCTGGCTATCATCTCACAAAAACTGTCTAGTGAACAATTGGTATTATTTTTTAAATGGTGTGGATATAAAGAAAAACCCAAAATCCCCCCACTGTCACTTAAAATTTTTAATAAGTCGTTAGATTTATTTCTTTTAGCAGCATGCCAAAAGCTGGGGTTAGCATGTGTGATTGCAATTGGTTTTTCACTTATTTCAATTGCATCTAACGTACTTTTTTCAGCAGAGTGAGACATATCTATAACTATTCCAACCCTGTTCATTTCTTTAATAACTTCACGTCCGAAATTTGTTACTCCACTATCAATCTTTTCATAACAGCCAGTTGCGAGAAGAGACTGGTTATTATAAGTTAATTGCATAAAACGACATCCAAGATCATGTACTTTTTCCACTAAAGATATATCGTCCTCAATAGGTGAGCAATTTTGGAAACCAAAAAAAATTGCAGTTTTTTTTTCTAATTTAGCTTTTTCAATATCCTTAAAATTAGTACCTTGAAAAATTAGATCAGAATTTTTATCAAAAAGTTTTTGCCATTTTTTAATTTCATTTAGAAGCTCATTATAATCTTCATGATAAACAATCGTCACATGAACAGCATCTAGCTCTGCTTGTCTATTAATTTCAAACACTTCTCTAGTCCAATTACAATATTGTAAATTATCAATTTTAAATTTCATGAGTTTAATTTTATCAAACCATATCAATATGTATTTGAAATTCTATTAATTTATTGAAATTTCAACAATTTTTTGAAATAAAGTTTGAATAAATAAATTCATGAATAAAAAAAATCTTAAAGTTTCAATAGTGATGGGTAGTCAATCTGACTTTAAAACAATGAAATTAGCAAAACAAATTTTAAAAAAACTTAAAGTCCCCCTAGAAATAAAGATTATTTCTGCTCATAGAACTCCAATGAGAATGTACAAATACGCATCTGATGCAGATAAAAATAACATAGGGGTAATTATTGCGGGTGCAGGAGGTTCGGCACACTTGCCTGGGATGATCGCCGCACTTACTCAAATACCTGTATTAGGTGTTCCAATTGAGAGTAAAAAACTCAAAGGTTTAGATAGCTTATTATCTATTGCCCAAATGCCAAAAGGAATTCCTGTTGGAACTTTGGCAATTGGTGAAGATGGAGCAATTAATGCAGCAATACTCGCTGCATCAATTATTTCTAATAGTAATCTTCAGGTTAAATCTAAACTTAGAAGTTGGAGAATTTCTCAAACAAAATCAGTGAAAAAAAATCCAAAATAATTCAATGTCTGAAATTACATTAGGAATTCTTGGTGGTGGTCAATTAGGTAGTATGTTGTCTGTTGCAGCAAAAAAATTGAATATTAAAACTATAATTTACTCTGATGATAAAGATGCACCAGCACAAAATTTTTGTGATGAATTTATATTTGGTGACTACAAAGATAAAAGCAAAATTAATGATTTTTTAAAAAAGGTAAATATAATTACATATGAATTTGAAAATATTCCCTATGAGACTTTAAATGAAATGAATAAATCTAAAACAGTTAATCCAAAACCATCTATAAACAGATTGATACAACATCGTTTGGCTGAAAAGGATTTTATCAATAAATTAAATATAAGAACAACGAGGTATGTTAGTATAGAAAAAAAATCAGATTTAGAGTCCCTTAGTGATTTTTTACCAGGAATTTTAAAAACAACTACCATGGGTTATGATGGAAAAGGTCAATATCCTATTAAATCATTAAATGAGTTAAATGAATTAAGTATAGATTTTTCAAAAGAATATATTCTTGAAAAGCTGGTTAAGTTAAAAAAAGAAATTTCTATTATAGTTACAAGATTTGGTAACAATAGATATGAAATTTACGAAGCAATAGAAAATACTCATGAAAACCAAATTTTAAAAAAATCTAAAATCCCTGCTGATATTAGCGATAAACTTATAAATCAATCTAGAGAATGGAGTAAACAAATTTCTGAGGAATTAAAATACATTGGTACGCTTTGTGTTGAATTTTTTATTGATAGAAATGAAAATCTTTATGTGAATGAAATTGCACCCAGAGTTCATAATTCTGGTCATTTAACTATTAATGCATTCAATATAAGTCAATTTGAAAATCATATAAGAGCGGTTTGTTCACTAGAGCAAATTCCCTTAAAAAAATTACATAATGCAGAAATGATAAACCTTATAGGTAATCAAATCACATCTTATAGACAAAATGTAAATTTAAAAGATAATGAGTTTTTTTTCGATTATCTAAAAAAGGAAATTAAAGATAAAAGAAAAATGGGTCATTTAACAAAAATTTTGTAATGTTTAAAACTATTGAAGGAAACTTCGAAAATTCAGATGTCAATGAGCTTTTAAAAAAACATTTTGTAGAACTAAAAGCAGCTTCCCCTGAAGGAAGTGCACATGTTTTAGATATAGAAGGTTTAAAAGTGCCCTCTATTAAGTTTTGGAGCTTATGGGATAATAATAAATTAATAGGTTGTGGTGCTCTTAAAATTTTGGATACAGATCATGGTGAATTTAAATCAATAAGATTACATGATAATTTTAGAAATAAGGGAAATGGAATAAAACTCATTAATCATTTATTTGATGAAGCTAAGAAATTAAGTATTAAGCGAATAAGCCTAGAAACTGGAGCTGGAATATTCTTTAAACCAGCAAGAAAATTATTTGATTTATGTGGATTTAAGCCTTGTAAACCGTTTGCTCACTATAAAGAGGATAAAAATTCTATTTATTTATCAAAGTTAATTAACAACACGTAAAATTAAATTTTCGACCAATAATCTATTTTGTTGACAAAACTGATTAAATTATAAAGAAAGTCATTATTGCTTTAATATAAGTAATAAATTAACAAACAATAAAGTAAGAAGAAAAAATATGAGTCTACAAGGAAAAGTAAAGTGGTTCAATCCAACCAAAGGTTTTGGTTTTATTGAAAGAGATGATAAAGAAAAAGATGTGTTTGTACATGTTTCAGCTGTAAGAGATGCTGGTATGAACGGTTTAGATGAGGGTCAAGCTTTGACTTTCGATGTTGAAGACGGTCCTAAAGGTCCTTCAGCAGTTAACTTAAAAACTGCATAATTTTCATTATATAGATTATTGGCTATAACATTTACAATTTGATTATATTTGTATATTTGTAGCCAATAAAAAATTTTAAATCAGACAAATAAAAATTATAATGATTGGGATTTTAGGTGGTATGGGCACGCAAGCTGGCCTGGACTTTTGTAACAAACTTGCAATCCTTTATCGAGGAAAAATTGATCAAGAGTATCCTTTATTTCTTCTTTTCAACAAATCAAATATTCCTGGAAGACCAGAGTCAATCGGTGTTCAAACTAAGAATTTTTCAAATCGGAAAAAAAATAAAAAAATTGAAAAAAAATACTCACTAGTATTAAAAAGTTTATTACACGGATGTAGTATACTTAAAAAAAGTAAATGTAAGTTTATTGTTATACCATGTAATACAGCACATTATTGGTATGATGACTTAAGAAAAAGAATAAAATTACCAATTATCAATATGCCGAAAGAGGTATTTGTTCATGCAAGAAAAACATGTAAAAAAAATTCATCAATTGGATTATTAGCGACTGAAGGTACTTTAAATACAGGAGTTTATAATAAATTTTTTGATAAAAGCTATAATCTTATTTTTCCAAATACATCTCTACAAAAAAATTCAGTTAATAAGGCAATAAAATTTGTCAAAATGGGTAATGTAAAAGCTGCCAGTAAAATTATAAAACCAGCGATAAATTATTTAATCAAAAAGAAATGTAAAAAAATAATTTTAGGGTGCACTGAATTGCCAATTGCTATTTTTGCATTTAAATCCATTAAAAAAGTAAAGACTTCGAAAATTTTTTTAGATCCAAATTTGATACTAGCCAATGCGGCTATGAAAAAATATAGCAAGTAATGAAATCCAAGGATAAACCATATATCTTATATGTGGCAGAAAAGATATATTTAGAGGTTTCAAAAATTAAAAAAAGAAATAAAGGTTTTTCTAACATAGATGCCATAGATGGTTTTATTGGATCAGAAACTTACAAAGAAGTAAGTAGCGGTAAATTTCATGACAATTGGTTTGAGGAATTAGAGAAAAAAAATAGAAAAATTCCTGAAGAGACAATGAGATTGCTAAAAATTCAAAGAGAGATGATGATTAAACAATTAATCCAATATCCAGAGCTTTATTATACTAAAAGTCATTTTCCTTTAGAAATTTCTCAACGTGCGTTCGACCTTTTATGGAGAATGTGTGAAAGTTATGAATTGTGGTGTAAAGAAACGAATCAAAAAAAATTAATTCTTTTAAATCTTGCTAATTAATTTTTTGTTTTATTAGTTTTTTATGAGTTAATTCAACTCTTTTTTCAACTAAAAGTTTAAAATCTTTAATTATTTTTGGCTCGTTATTCTGATCGACTAATTTTTGGTGAACTATTTTTACTCTTTTTTTAATTAAATCTTTAAAATCCTTATTAATACGGTTTTCTTGATTATTTTTTGATACCTCTTCTGTAATGAAGCCAAGAGAACTTTTTCCTGTTTTTTTTTTAAGTTCACTATCGAAGACCAATTGAGCAGTTGCTTTAGCCAAATTTCCTGAAGTGACTGCTGTTATTGCAGGACCCAGAACAGCTGGTAAAGAGACGAAACCTGTCAAAAATAAAAACGACATAAAAAATAAACAAATTTTAAAAAATCTCAAAATCACTAAATTTAAGTTATTTGATTTAGTTTGATGCTACAATTAATAAATTGTCCAAAATAAGCTTTAATATTAATAAAATATTGTGGTAATTCATTATATTTAACGTCATTTTTTAACATGATCAAAATTTTTCCTTTTGTTTTCATAATCCTTTGGTCATCTGCATTTATAACTACTAAACCTATCATTGATAATAGTGATCCATTTGCTGCTCTGGCTTTTCGTTTTTTCTTTGTAGCAGTTGGATTTTTATTATTCTCAATTTATTCAAATTATTCGATTATAACAAAAAGGAAAAACTTATTTGAGTCAGTCCTAAGTGGTGTTCTTTTTCATGGTTTATATCTAGGAGGAGTTTTTTACTCGATTTCTATTGGTATGCCTACGAGTATTGCTGCATTAATTGTAACTCTTCAACCAATTTTAACAAATATCCTAAGTGGACCAATTTTAAATGAAAAGGTAACTTTCAAACAATGGATTGGTGTTTTGCTTGGATTTTTTGGTGCAATACTGGTTTTAGGATTAGATTTAGGGTCTAAGATTCCATTGCTAGGGCTAGTTGCTACAATAATAGCGTTAATTTCAATAACAGCATCAACAATTTGGCAAAAAAAATTAAGTAATAATTTACCCTTGTCCGTAAGTAATTTTTATCAAGCTGTAGGAGGCTGTTTTTTTCATATCTTCATCGTCATATTTTTTACAAAACCATACATTGCATTTACAAAAACATTTTTTCTAGCAATGGGTCATCAAATACTTCTTGTGTCTTTTGGTGCTTTTACAATTTTAATGTTTTTAATCAAAAAAAATTCTGCGAGTAAGACAGTCTCAATTTTTTTCCTTATCCCTGCTACATCCGCTTTGATGGCTTGGTTTTTTTTAGGGGAAAGCTTAATGGTGACAGATCTTTTAGGTTTTTTGATAACATCAATAGGAGTTTATATAGCTACCAGAGATTAATCTAGGCTATTTATTTTCATAACCAAACTCTAGTGAGGCATCGGTAATAGAATGATACAAAGACTCCCCGAAACTCCTTAATGCAAATAACCTTACTTTAAATGGTTTGTCATTAAGCAAATCTACTGTGAAAGCAATATTATTATAAAGAGAATTTACTGAATTATTTTTCTTCAAAATATCAAAATTAAATGGTGATCCTTTCTTTAAAACTTCTAATACATAATTCCCCTCTATTTCAATTACAGCTCTCGAATGAGATAAATCAGTAACCGCAAAATCTATCTCTTTACACATTAAAGAAATATTTTTGATTAACTCTTTTTTTGAGGATACCAATAGCCAATTTTTTGGGCCATTCCATAAGATTCTTGTATTTTCATTGAAAGCCACATTTGAAGCAGAGTCTTTTAGTTTTAAGCCATCAATATCTATATTTTCAATTGAAATATTAGAATTTTTGAACTGTACTATTTGCACAATTAATAAATTTTTTTTCTCTGAAATTTTTAAAAGATCATCTCCTTTTTTGTCCTCAAAGTCCCCGAATTGTCCTTGATGATGAACATTTGCTAATGCAGAAATTAAACTCATGACCTAACTCGCTCACCTTTTGGGTCAACATAATGTGAAGACACTATCTCGACTGGAATTACTTTATTTTTTAAAGGTGACATTACAAATAACTTTTCTCCTATCATATTCTTACCATCTTTTAGAATTGCTAAAGAAAATGGATTGTCGTATTCAACACTCCAGCATGAGGCTGAAATATAACCTAATTTTGGATTTGGAAGTGGAGCATTTGAATCTTTAACTAAATGAGATCCCTCTGGAATACTTGTTTTTTTATCTAATGGGACAACACCAACAATTTTTTGTCTATCCTCAGCTGCAAAAGCTTTTCTTGATAAAGATCTTTTTCCAATAAAATCCTTCTTTTTGCTAAGAAGTCCCTCAAGAGAATTGTCATAAGGAATAGTTCTTCCATCAAGCTCTGAACCCGCAACATGTCCCATCTCAATTCTTAAAGTTGAAAGTGCTTCTGTTCCATATGGTTGAATTCCAAACTCTTTACCAACTTCTATTATTTTTTCCCACATAAAATATCCATAATCCGACTCAACATTTACTTCGTATGCAAGTTCACCAGAAAATGAAATTCTAAAAATTTTAGCTTTTACTCCAAATAGATCACCCTCCATGTAACCCATAAAAGGAAGTCCTTCGTTCGTTACATCAGAATTTGGAAAAAGTTTTTTCAATACTTCTCTTGATTTTGGTCCAGCGATTGCAGCTCCTGCCCATTGTTCAGTCGTTGAAACTACATTCACATTAAGTTCTGGCCAAACAAGCTGTAGATAATATTCTAAATGAGATAAAACATTAGCAGCTTGTGCTGTTGTGGTGGTCATGTGGTAATGATTTTCTGATATTCTTGTTGTTGTTCCATCATCCATAACAATTCCATCTTCTCTCAACATCACACCATATCGTGCTTTGCCAACTGGAAGTTTTAACCAGGCATTTGTATAAACTCTATTTAAAAGCTCCGCTGAATCCGGACCTTTAATATCAATTTTACCTAAAGTGGTGACGTCACAAACACCTACATTAATTCTTACATTTTTAGCCTCTCTTTTTGATGCCTCAAATAAATTTTCGTCACCACGTTTATAATATCTTGGTCTTAACCATACACCTGCATCAACAAAGACTGCATTATTTTTTTCATGCCATGAATGCATTGGAGATTTTCTAGTTGGTTTTGAATGTTTTCCTACTTCCCTTCCAACAATTGCTCCAATAGAAACTGGTGAATAAGGTGGTCTAAATGTTGTGTGTCCAACTGCTGGAACAACTTTATTCTCAATTTTCGACACTAATTGTAAACCGTTAAGATTACTTGTCTTACCTTGGTCAGTAGCCATACCAAGTGTAGTATATCTTTTTACGTGTTCAATAGACCTATATCCTTCTTTAAGAGCTATCTCTATGTCGGAAACGGCAACATCATTTTGAAAATCTAAAAACCTTTTATAATTTTTTCCCTTTGGTAACGGTACGCACCAAAATTTATCATGAACTGTAGATTTTTTTTCAACAACATTAGGAAAGGAAACCTTGTTATCATTATTTGTAATTTCTTTTGACAATTGATTTCCTTTTTCAAAAGAATCTTTTAAAGTCTCTTCTAATGTGTAGATCCCATTAGCAGCCCCTAAAGTTTTTTCATTTTGTTTAGATGTTCCAGGAACAAATGCATCGATTTCCTCATTAAATTTTGTTTTATTTCCAGATTGTGATGCCAAATGAATTGTGGGAGTCCAAAAACCAGAGACACAAATACAATCGCATTTTATATTTTCAACTGATCCTAGTTCTTCTTTGTCATCTGAAATTTTAGCTATGTCAGCTGATTTTACCTTTTTATATCCTTGAGC
>CABYNK010000011.1 GCA_902520355.1 uncultured Pelagibacteraceae bacterium | reverse complement strand
ATTAAAGCTCTTATAAAAAAATCATCTAACATTTAGTTTTTCTTTATTTCCCCTTCACTTGTATGAATATGATCATGTCTATGTTCATATCTTGATAAAATTTGAGAAGCTTGTTCACCAAATAAAGCTTTGTACTCATTATTTTTCGCTACATCCATTGGTGATCCTGAGCAACATACATGACCATTCAAACAAACAACATGATCTGTAGCACTCATTACTGTATGCAAGTCGTGAGAAATTAATAAAATACCACAATTTAATTCATCAGAAATTTTTTTAATTAATTCGTATAAAGCAATTTCACCAGTAAAATCTACACCTTGGACTGGTTCATCGAGTACCAATAACTCAGGTTTCTTTGAAATGGCTCTTGCAAGTAATACTCTTTGGAATTCTCCTCCAGATAAATCACCCAAATTTTTATCTTTTAGATGAGTAACGCCAGTTAAAGACAAAGCCTCATCAATTAAATCATTACTAATACTTTCAGTTAATACCATGAAATCATTGACTCTTAATGGTAGAGTCCAATCAATTGAAATTTTTTGTGGTACATATCCAACTTTATTGGTGTATTTTTCTACAGAACCATCAATATTTTTATAAATACCTAGTGCAATTTTAGCTGTTGTGCTTTTACCAGATCCATTGGGACCAATTAGAGTAACTATTTTACCTTTTTCAACTTGTAGCGATACTCCTTTGACAAGCCATTTATTATTTAAACTAAAACCAGCTTCATTTAACTTCACAAGTATATTCTGATTTGAGCTCATATTATTCCTTGACTTATAAATGTTATATTATTACATAGTGTTATATTATAACAATTTAATTATACAACATATGAAAATCATAAAAAAATTACCATTTATCATATCAATATTATCATTCTTAACTATTTTTGTACCTGTAAATGCAGAAATTAAAGTAGTTACTTCAATTAAACCGATACATTCACTAGCAAGTTATTTAATGGATGGAGTGGCAAAACCAGATCTAATAGTGGATGGTTATGCATCTCCTCATGGATTTGCACTAAAGCCAACTCATGCAAAAATGTTGCAAGAAGCTGATTTGGTGTTTTGGGTTGGTGAGGACTTGGAAAATTTTTTAGAAAAACCATTAAAATCGATTGCAAAAAAAGCTGAAAAAATTGAATTAATGGAAATTAAAGGAATAACCAAACTTAAATTTAGAGAGAGAAATATTTTCGAGGAACACGATCATGGTCACAAAGAAGATGATCACGATGATCATGCGAAAAAAGAGAACGATCATGATGATCACGATCATGATAAAAAAGAGAAAGAACATGGTCATGATGAACACGGACATGACGATGAGCATAAAGAAGATGGTCACGATGATCATGGACATGAAGGGCACGCTCACGGTGAACATGACCCTCATATTTGGTTAGATCCAATGAATGCAAAAGTAATTTTAAGTGAAATGGCAGAGCATTTAATTGAGAATGACTCAAAAAATGAGGCTAAATATAAAGAAAATTTAAAAAAGGCACATAAAGATTTAGATAAACTTACTAAGAAAGTAAAATCAGAATTAAATAAAGATTTTAAATCAATAGTTTTCCATGATGCGTATCAATATTTTGAAAAAAGATTTGGAATTGATATTTTAGGAGCCTTTACAGTAAATACAGATGTTATGCCTGGCGCTGAGCAGTTAGCTCAAATTAGAGAAGTAATTGAGCATGACAAAGTAAGTTGTATTTTCTCAGAGCCTCAATTTAATCCTAATATCATTAAAGCTGTAGCAAAAGATACTAATATTGCAACAGGGGTAATAGATCCATTAGGAGCAACACTTAAACCTGGCAAAGATTTATACTTCGATTTAATTGGCAATATGTCTAAATCTTTTAAAGGTTGTTAAATAAAAATTGATCTTTAACCATTAATAATATCTAATAATGGGATGAGTACAGTTTCCCTTACATTAGATGAAATTTTTGATTTAGCTAAAAAGACTTTACTAGCTAATGGCTGTGATGATGAAACAGCATCTATTCTCTCTGATTTAATAAGAAATGCTGAAAGAGATGGATCTTTGTCTCATGGTTTGTTTAGGTTACCTGCATATGTGAGTGGTTTAAAAAGCGGAAAAATTAATGGTAAAGGAAAACCAGAAGTAAAAAAGATTTCTTCATCAGTTATAAAAGTTCAAGGTAATAATTGTTTGGCACCTGTTGTTCTAAACAAAGGTTTACCTGAATTAGCAAAAGCTGCAAAAGAAAATGGCGTTGCTGTACTTGCAATTAATAATTCACATCACATGGCTGCGATGTGGCCAGAGACAGAAAAATTAGCAGAAGAGGGTTTAGTTGCCTTTGCTTGTACTTCATATAAGCCTGCAGTAGCACCTGCTGGTGCTATCAAACCTTTGTTTGGAACAAATCCAATTTCTTTTGCTTGGCCAAGACCAGGAAAAACCCCAGTAGTTTATGATATGGCAACAGCATCAATGGCCATGGGTGAAGTTCAAGTTGCTAAAAGAGAAGGGCATAAAGTTCCACTTGGAACTGGTTTAACTAAGGATGGTAAAGAAACAACTGATCCAGGAGCAATAGCTGATGGTGGTGTGTTACTTCCTTTTGGTGGTTATAAAGGTTCTGCAATAGCAATGATGGTAGAATTGATGGCTGGTGCATTAGTTGGCGATAATTTTAGCTTTGAGACTGCAGCAAAAGATAATAATGACGGCGGACCCCCTAGCGGTGGAGAATTTATTATTGCAATTTCACCTGATAAAACTTCAGGAACCGATTGGCAGAAACACGCTAATGAATTTTTTAATAAAATGAAATCATTTGAAGGAGTTAGACTTCCAGGGGAAAGAAGGCACAAAAATAGATTAGATAAGGGCCCTCGTCATATTAATGAAGAATTGGTTAATAAAATAAAATCTTTAAGCTAATGTAATTTCTATAGGGGTATGGTCTGATGGTTTTTCACGGCCTCTTGGATCTTTATTAATATTAATTCCTTTTACTTGATCTATTAAAGAATTTGATACCAAAAAATGATCTATTCTCATCCCATTATTTTTTTGCCATGCACCTCTCATGTAATCCCAAAAGGTATATCCTTCTTTAGTTTCATGAAAATGTCTATAAACATCATTAAAACCAAGATTAATCATTTCTCTTAATTTTTTTCTTATTTCTAATCTAAATAAAGCATCGTCTTCAAAGCTTTTTGGATTATAGACATCCTCAGCTGCAGGAATAATGTTAAAATCACCACCAAGAATTATATTTTGATTTTTTTTGGTTAAAGTTTTTAATTGTTTAATTAAATCATCAAGCCATTTTTTTTTGTAATCATATTTTTCAGTATCAACAGGATTACCATTTGGCGTATAGATATTGATTAATTGAATATTTTTCTTCTTATATTCAAGCTCAGCTGAGATTATTCTTGATTGTTTTAGCTTATCTTTGATCAAATCTGTTTTAACATTTTTCAATTTTCCTTTTGAGATAATAGCAACACCATTGTAACTTTTTTGACCAAATACATGACTTTCATAGTCCATTGAGGAAAAATCATCATAAGGAAAGTTTACATCCTCAGTTTTAATTTCTTGCATCATTACAACATCAGGTTTGTATTTGAGAAGATAACTCTTAATATTTTCAATACGTGCTCGAACAGAATTTACATTCCACGATGAAATAATCATTAAAGAGAAAATGAAACACCACAACCACAAGAGGATTTGGTTTGCGGATTAGTTATTCTGAATTGTTCACCAATTAATTCTGAGACATAGTCAATTTCTGATCCTTTTAATAAATCTGCAGATGTTTTATCTATTAATATATTTTCATAATTTAAATCATCGGCTGCTTTTTCTTTGTCAAAAGTAAATTCATATTGGAAGCCTGAGCAACCACCACCTTTGATAGCGATTCTAAAAAACGACCCTTTGTCTTTTTTTGACAGCAAAACATTGATCTGTTTTAGAGCCTTATCAGTAAATTTAATTTCTTTAATCATTATTGATCACTGGTATTACTAATATAATACTTAAATTTTAATTTTAAAGGATGAAAAAATACTCAAAGATTGCTCTTATCAAAAGTAAAGGAAGAATATTCAAAGAATCTGTATCAAAATATAGATCACCATTTCAAAGAGATAGAGATCGTATAGTTCACAGCGCCTCATTTCGAAGGCTCAAACACAAGACACAAGTATTTGTAAACACTGAAGGTGATCATTATAGAACAAGATTAACCCATTCTATGGAAGTTGCTCAAATTGCACGATCTATTGCGAGATATCTTGAATTGAATGAAGACTTAGCCGAAACTCTAAGTCTAGCACATGATTTGGGTCATCCACCTTTTGGTCATGCGGGCGAAGATTCTCTTAATGAATGTATGGAAGATTATGGAGGCTTTGATCATAATTTACAAACTCTTCGTGTAGTTATGTTTTTAGAGAATAAATATCTTAAGTATAGTGGATTAAATCTTTCAATTGAAACATTAGAAGGATTGCTTAAGCATAATGGTCCAGTTTATGATTTAGATTTAGTTGATAGTCTGATTGGAGTAAAAAAATTCAATCATAAGATTAATTTTGAAACTTATCCATCATTAGAGGCTCAAGTCTCTGCTATTTCAGATGATATTGCATACAACAACCATGATATCCAAGATGGTATTAATGCAAATTTATTCAAATTAGAGGAGTTAATTGAAATTAGCTTTTATAAAGATATTTATAGAAAATATAAAAAAAAGATAAATAAACAAAACTATAAAATTGCAACATATCAGATTATAAGAGACTCTATTGATCAAATGATAAGAGATTTAATTAAAAATACCAAGATTAATTTAAAAAATAATAAAATAAGAAATTATAAAGACATTACTAAGGCAAATTCAACAATGGTAGATTTTTCTGAAAAGGTCAAAGATTCTGTAAACGAAATAAGATTTTTTTTAAAAACAAAAATGTATAATAATAAAGCTGTTCTGAAAAAAAATAATAATGGTAAATTAATAATTAAAAAACTGTTTAATAAAATACAAAAAAAACCTAAAAGATTTATTTCGAAAGATCATCTCTCGAAAAATAAATACAGAGCTATTTCAGATTTTATATCAGGAATGACAGACAGATATGCAATTAACCTTCACAAAAATTTTAAATGAATATTTTCGAACAATATTTAGATAAAATAAAAGAAATCATATCAACACTCTCTTCAAGCGGAGATTTAACATTACCAGATTCACTCAACGGGATAACTGCAGAAATTCCACCTTCAAAATTTGATAGTGATATTTCTACTAACGTAGCCATGGTCCTTTCTAAAATAAATAATAAATCTCCATCAGATTTGGCTTCAATTTTGGTGGAAAAAATCAAAAATGAGGATAAGTTTATTGAGGACATATCAGTTGTTAAACCCGGCTTTATAAATATTAAATTTAAACCCATTTTTTGGACAAACTTTATTAAAGAGGTGATTAAAAACTCTAAATCTTTTGGAACAAATAAAAATATTAAAAGAAATTACCTAATAGAATTTGTATCTGCTAATCCAACAGGTCCTTTACATGTCGGTCATTGTAGAGGAGCAATTTTAGGTGATGTGATGGCTAATCTTTTATTATTTAATAATAATAAAGTTACAAAAGAGTATTATATAAACGATTATGGTAATCAGATTATAAATTTTACAAAGTCAGTTTATTACAGAATAAGAGAGATTTCTTATAATGAACCCTTTCCAATTGATAATGAAGATTTATATCCTGGAGACTATTTAATTGATTTTGCTCAAAACATTTTAAATTCAAACAAAAATGTTGATTTTGAAAATTTTGACAAAATATCTCAAGAATTAACCCCTTTAGCTATTAACGAAGCATTAAAATTAATCAAAAGTAATCTTAAAAGTCTTGGTATTAATCACGATAACTTTGTCAGCGAAAAGAAATTAGTTGAAAATCAAGAAGTTGAAAAAGTTGTGGATTTTCTAAAAAAAAATAAATTTGTTTTTAAAGGAAAAATAAGGGCACCGGCTGGTGAAGATGATAATAATTGGATTGAACGTGAACAGTTACTTTTTAGATCTACAGATTTTGGAGATGACAAAGATAGAGCATTACAAAAATCTGATGGTGCTTGGACTTATTTTGCTAGTGATGTCGCATATCACAAAAATAAATTGGACAGAAAATTTGATAAGCTAATTAATATTTTGGGTGCAGATCATGCTGGTTATATTAAAAGAATTTCTTCATCTGTTGAAGCTCTATCAAATTCTAAAGAAAAAATAATTTGTAAAGTTAGCCAACTTGTAAAACTTATAAAAGACAAGAAACCCTTTAAAATGTCTAAAAGAAAAGGGGACTATATAACTATAGAAGATTTAGTTAATGAGGTAGGAAGAGACGCAACAAGATTCATAATGCTAAATCGAAGTAGTGATGTTGAACTAGATTTTGATTTTGATAACGTTATAGAAAAATCAAAAGATAATCCCCTTTATTACGTTCAATACTGTTATGCAAGAATATGTTCAGTATTTAGACATCTTGATAAAGATTTAAAGTCAGATCTAAATATAACTAAGTTTGATTTTGAATATTCTAAAGATGAAATTAAGATCTTAAAGAAATTATCTGAATGGCCTAAGTGTATTGACGTATCTTGTAATAAGCTTGAGCCACACAGAATACCAACTTATTTATACGAATTAGCCTCTTTATTTCATTCATATTGGAATTTAGGCAAGGATAATCCAAACAAAAGATTTATTAATGATCAAAAGAAAATAACAGATGATAAATTGATTTTCTTAAAAGCTATTTCCAACGTAGTAAAATCTGGGATGAATATAGTTGGAGTGTCTACACCTGATAAAATGTGATGCTTAAAGAAATTAAATATTTAATATTTTTAGTATTCATAAGTTTTTTTATATTTTTTACTGGTAAGTATTATTTTTCAGATGATAATAAAAAAAATTCTTTTAGATCATTGAGTGATATTGACAAAAAAATTGATATTTATTCTGAAAAATTGCCAGTTTTAGAAAACGATACTAAAGATATTATTCAATATGTAGAGAAATCTAATAAAGATAAAAAGAAAAAATTTAATTTTTGGAAACTTCTAGATTAATGAATAATCGAAGATCTTTTATTATTGGTATTAAATCATTAAAACTTAGTTCTAGAGAAAAGAATTTTTTAAGAAAATACAAGCCATGGGGAGTAATTCTATTTACTAGAAACATTAAAGATATTAAGCAGGCAAAAAAATTAACCACATCTATTCGAAAAATCTTTAATGATAATAAATACCCAATCTTGATTGACCAAGAGGGTGGTAGAGTTAACCGACTTAAAAATATTATATCTTTTGAAAATTTGACCTCTGAATTTTTTGGTAAAAAATTTATAAAAAAACCTCAGGAATTTAATTTTTTCTATAAACTATTTATTGATAAAACTTCATATTTATTAAAACTGATAGGAGTAAATATTAATACCTGTCCTGTTTTAGACCTTAGAAAGAAAGGTTCATCATCAATTATTGGGGATAGATCTTTCTCCAGTAACCCCAAAATAGTTTCCAAAATTGGTGATTATTGCATTAACTATCACCATAATAATGGGATAGGAACTGTTATTAAACATATACCAGGACATGGTTTAGCAAAAGTTGATAGCCACCATTTTACACCAGTAGTTAGTAAAAATTTAGATTACTTATTTAAAAATGATTTTTTTCCTTTCAAAAGAAAAAGTTCCTTTTTTGCAATGACAGCTCATATCATATTTAAAAAGATTGATTTAGAAAATACAGTAACACATTCTAAAAAGATGATAAAATTGATAAGAAATAGATTAGGTTTTAAGAATATTTTGATTTCTGACGATATATCAATGAAAAGTTTAAAAGGTAAAATTAAAGAAAATACAATCAATGCGTTTAATGCTGGTTGTGATCTTGTTTTACATTGTAATGCTAAAGAAAATGAGATGAAAATTGTTGCGCAAAATTCACCATTCATAAGCAAATTTGTAATAAAAAAAACATCGCAATTTTATAAAATAATAAGTTAATATTGGTTTATGACAGAAAATGATTCCTCACTTTTCAGTGTTGATATTGAAAATTATAACGGTCCATTAGATATATTGCTAGATTTGGCAAAATCTCAAAAGGTAAATTTAGAAAATATTTCTATCACAAAATTAGCTGATCAATTCCATGATTTTATAACTAATCAAAAAAATTTAAATCTAGAGATTGCATCTGAGTATTTGCTTATGGCTACGTGGCTTGCTTATCTAAAATCTAAACTTCTTTTACCTGGAACACCTGAAGAGGAGTTTAAAGTCCAAGAAGTAGCAGAAAAATTAAAACTCCAACTAAAAAAATTAGAATTAATAAGATTATTATCAGAACAAATGTTAAAACGTAAAAGATTAGGACGTGAAATTAGAACAAGGGGTGTTAAGTCAGGTATTAGACCTATCTATAATAGTGAAATTAAAGTAAATTTATTTGAGTTATTAAAAGCATATTCAGCAATCATTATGACCAAAGATTTTCAAAAAATAAATATTCCTAAACTGCCTGTCTTTACAACTGAAGAGGGGATTAAAACAATTAGAGATTTTTTTGGAAAATTAACTGATTGGAAAAAATTAGAGGATTTGATACCTAAAAATTTTAAGAGTGTTACAAAATACAAAAAAACTGGTACGGCAGGTATATTCGCAGGATCACTTGAGCTTGTTAAAGAGGGTAATTTAAGAATTAAACAAGAAAATTTGTTTGATGATATTTTTATTAAGGAAAAATAATGAATAAAAAGAATATCAAAAAAAATAATGTAATTGATTTTCCTAATAAATTACCTTCAATTGAAAAAGAAATTGAAGCAATAGTTTTTGCTGCAGCCGAGCCTCTTGATATTGAAACTATAGAAAACAAGATTTCAAAAAAAACTAATGTTGAAAAAATTTTATTAAAATTACAAAATGAATATTCAAATCGAGGTATTAATTTAGTGTGCATCTCAAAAAAATGGTCATTTAGAACATCTCCAAATCTTTCTGAAATTATGAAACAAGAAAAAACTGTTGAAAAAAAATTATCAAGAGCCGCAATTGAAACACTTGCAATCATTGTTTATCATCAACCAGTGACGCGTGCTGAAATTGAGGAAATTAGAGGTGTTGCATTTGGTACAAATACTTTAGAAATTTTAATGGAGTTAAACTGGGTAAAACCAGGGGGTAGAAAAGATGTCCCTGGAAAACCTATTCAATATGTTACGACTGATGATTTTTTAAGTCATTTTAATCTTCAAAAGTTGTCTGATTTGCCAACAGTTGATGAATTAGGAGCTGCTGGTCTTATTGATAGTACAAATATTGACAATGCAATTTTTGGAACCGGTAAATTTTATAAAGAAAAACAAGATGGTAAAAAAGACGAAATTTATTCGAATATTGATGAAATGCTAAGTAGCACTCTAGACTCTGAGGAGAAAAAATAAGAATTCATAACTTAAGTTAAAAAAAGTCACTTTCAAATTGAGATTAAAAGATATATAACTTTTTTATGAGCATAGGAATTTGGCAGATAGCAATTGTTGTTATACTTGTAGTTTTACTTTTTGGAAGAGGTAAGATTTCAAGTTTGATGGGAGATGTTGCTAAAGGAATTAAGAGCTTCAAAAAGGGTATGGCATCAGATGTTACTGATGACAATGAACCTAAAAATATTTCCGAAGATAATCAAGATAATAACAAAAAAGATTAAATCACATGCCTACTATTGGTTGGTTTGAGATTTTAATTATTGTCGCAATAGCTATAATTGTTCTTGGACCAAAGGACTTTCCGGTAATGTTAAAAAAAGTTGGATCATGGATTGGTACGGTTAAGAATTATATTAATAATATCCAAAATGAAGTTTCAAATATTGATATTGAAAATGATAAAATAGAAAAAAAAGAAGAAAAAAAGCATGAGTCAGAATGACAATGAAGGTGGTTTTGTAAGCCATTTAGCTGAACTGAGAAAAAGACTTATACATAGTTTTATTTTTCTTATCGTTTTTTTTATTGGATGTTATTTTTTCGCAGAGCACTTATATGGTTTTTTAGTAGATCCTTTTGCTCAAGCTGTTAAAGACGATGGAACTAATAGACGATTAATATTTACTGCTCTTCAGGAAACCTTTTTGACATATCTAAAGATTTCTTTCTTTACAGCATTCTTTGTTACATGCCCGTTTATATTAATGCAAATTTGGAAATTTATAGCACCTGGTTTATATAAACATGAAAAGCATGCAATCTTACCTTATCTAATATTAACTCCAGTGCTTTTTTTTCTAGGAGGGATATTAGTTTATTACTTGATTATGCCTTTAGCTATAAAGTTTTTTTTATCATTTGAAAGCACAGGCTTATCTACAAGTTTACCAATCCAATTAGAGGCAAAGGTAAATGAATATTTATCACTAGTCATGAAACTTATTTTTGCTTTTGGTATAAGTTTTCAATTACCTGTTGTCTTAAGTTTACTAGCTAGAATAGGTATTGTTGACTCTGAATTTTTAAAGAAAAGAAGAAAATATGTTGTAGTTATAATTTTTGCTTCAGCAGCATTATTAACGCCACCAGACCCTATAACCCAGATTGGTTTAGCGATTCCATTATTAATTTTATATGAATTGTCAATTTTTTCTGTAAAGTTTATAGAGGATAAGAAATTTAAAGATTCTAATGCATAACTTAAAGGAAATAAGAAAAAATTTTGATAATTTTAAAGACTCTCTCAAAGGTAGATTTCTTAAGATAGATTTTAATGAACTTAAAGATTTAGATATTGAAAATAGAAATTTTATTCAAAAAAAGGAGTCTTTAGAAAATGAAAAAAAAGAGATATCAAAGTCTAAAGATGAAAAATTATTTAAAAAATCAAAAGAAATTTCAAAAGAAATAGATGAAATTTCAAAAAAGCAAAAAATAATAAAAGACAAACTAGATAAAATTTTATCATTTATCCCAAATATTCCTCATAAAGATGTTCCGAGTGGAAAAAATGAAAATGATAACGTAGAAATAATGAAATCAGGTCAAATACCAAATTTTGATTTTACTCCTTTATCACATTATGAATTAGGTGAAAAACTTGGAATGCTTGATTTTGATCTAGCGACAAAAACTACAGGCTCACGTTTTGTATTTGTTAAAAATAAACTCGCATTATTAGAGAGGGCAATTTCAAATTTTATGTTAGATACCCACATATTAAAAAATGGTTATGAAGAAATTTCACCACCTTTGTTCGCTTCTGAAAGTACAATGTATGGCACAGGTCAACTTCCTAAATTTGAAAATGATCAATTTGAAATCAAACTGGATGATAATGGTGAAAGAAAGTTTTTAATACCTACTGCAGAAGTAATTTTAACTAATATTGTTAAAGACAGGATCATTAATCAAAAAGATTTACCAATGAGATTTGTTGCATCTACTCCATGCTTTAGAAAAGAGGCGGGTAGTTATGGAAAAGATACAAAGGGAATGATTAGACAACACCAGTTTTACAAAGTTGAAATGGTAAGTATTGTCGAACAAGAAAAATGCTTAGAAGAACTTGAAAGAATGACAAAATGTGCAACATCAATTTTAGATCTAATGGAATTACCATACAGAAAAATGATCTTATGCAGCGGTGACATGGGCTTTAGTGCTGAAAAAACTTACGACATAGAAGTTTGGCTACCTTCAGAAAAAAACTATAGAGAAATTTCTTCTTGCTCATCTTGTTCAACTTTTCAAGCTGTGAGAATGAAAGCAAGATATAAGAATCAAAAAAAAGAAACCCTTTATGTCGGTACTTTAAACGGTAGTGGTTTAGCTGTAGGTAGAACTTTAATAGCAGTTTTAGAAAATTATCAGCAAAAAGATGGTTCAATAATAATTCCAAAAGTTTTAAGACCGTATATGGACAATTTGGAAAAAATTTCCGTCAAATAAAGTTGTTTTAATCTTTTAGATAGTATAAATAGTCAATTTTAATTAAGGAGTTTTATGGATAGTGCAGGAATAGGACAATTTATACCGTTAATTTTAATTTTTGTTATTTTTTATTTTTTCTTAATAAGACCTCAACAAAAAAAAGTTAAAGAACATAAAGCCATGGTTGAGAGTTTAAAAAAAGGTGACAAAATTGTAACCTCTGGCGGTATTACTGGAATTATATCAAGAGTTATAGATAATGATAAAATTGAAGTAGAGATTGCTGACAACGTTACAGTTGAAGTGATTAGAGGTACCGGTGTTCAAAGTCTAATGAACTCTCAAGAAGTAAAAAAATAATTTTTTTGAATTTAAAGTGTTATATTTTTCAAAATTAAGAATTATTTTTATTACTTTAGTTTCCTTATTTTTTATTATATTCGCTGTATCAAACCTTTTTAAGTTTGATAATAAGATATTAAATAAAAAAATTAATTTAGGTTTAGATTTACAAGGTGGATCATATCTTTTACTGGAAATTGATAACGATCCAGTAATTGAACAAAAACTTCAAAATTTAACAGTTACGATTAGAAATTATTTCAAAGAAAAAAATATAAGAATTACAAATTTTAAGCTTTTAAATCAAACTCTTATATTTGCTTCAGATGAAAATTCAAAACAAACTATTTTGGATGAATTTGAGTCAGAAGAAAGTGAATTAAATCCCTATTATCAAAGATTTAAGTCTCATCAATTGGATATAGTTGAGGAAAATAATTTTTATAAAGTTTCTTACTCTAAGCAAGGAATTATTAATCTAAAAACCTCTTCTCAAGATCAAGCGCTAGAAATAGTCAGACGAAGAATTGATGAAATTGGTACAAACGAACCCAATATATTAAAAAGAGGTAATGATAGAATATTAGTTGAGTTACCTGGTTTAGATGATCCAATGAGAATAAAATCTTTACTTGGAAAGACTGCAAATTTAACATTTAGATTTGTTACAAATAACACTGAAAGTTCATTCGGAGCAGAAAAATTAGAATTCGAAGACGGTTCTGAGGAAGCAACGGTGAATAAAAGAATTATATTAAGTGGTGAAAATCTTTTAGATGCTCAACCAAGAATGGACTCCGAAAACAATGAGACTGTTGTGACCTTTTCTTTGGATAGAGTAGGAGCAAAAAGATTTGGTAAAGCAACATCAAATGGTATTGGTAAAAGATTAGCTATCGTTTTGGATGGAAAAATAATTAGTGCACCAGTGATCAGAGATACTATTGCTACTGGTTCTGGCCAAATCAGTGGAGGATTTACATTTCAATCTGCAACTGATCTTGCTTTACTTTTGAGATCTGGTGCATTACCAGCACCTCTAAATATTATTGAAGAAAGAACTGTTGGTCCAGATTTAGGACAGGACTCTATAAACGCAGGTATGATTGCTCTCTTAATTGGTTTTATATTGGTCATACTTTATATTTTAGTTAAATATAAAATTTTTGGTATCATCACAAATATTGCTTTAGTATTAAATCTTTTTATATTAGTTGGAATACTAACTATTTTTGAAGCAACCTTAACTCTACCTGGTATAGCAGGAATAATTCTAACTGTTGGTATGGCTGTTGATGCAAATGTACTAATTTTTGAAAGAATTAAAGAGGAGCTAAAAAGTGAAAAAAATAATTTAATAGCATTTGACAGTGGTTATACAAAATCTAGAACTGCTATATTAGATGCAAATATAACCACCTTATTAGCAGCAGTTATTTTATTTTTTATGGGATCAGGTCCAATCAAAGGTTTTTCATTAACACTAGGAATTGGAATATTCACAACACTATTCACCGTCTATTTTATTGCGAGATTATTAACAGTTTTGTATGTATCAAAAAATAAGGAAAAAGAGGGACTGATTTAGATGATCGCTTTTAATAAATATTACAATAAATTTAATATTCTTTCAGTATCTTTAGTAATAATTTCCTTATTATTACTTGTATTTAAAGGTTTAAATTTTGGTATAGATTTTAAAGGTGGAACTCTTATTGAATTAAGATCTACAGATACTAAAATAAATGTTTCCTCACTAAGAGATAATTTAAGTCAAATGAATTTAGGAGATGTATCTGTTAAAAACTTTGGCAACGAGACAGATTTTTTAATTAAGTTTGAAAATAATGAAAACAAAAACGTAATCGAAGAAATTAAAAAAAATTTAGATAAATCATTTGGAAATAACTTCAATTTCAGACGAGTAGAAAATGTTGGCCCTAAGGTTAGTGCTGAATTATTAAGATCAGGTGTAATTGCAATATCAGTAGCTTTATTTCTGATGCTTGTCTATATTTGGATAAGATTTGAATGGCAATTTAGCTTAGGCGCTATTGTAGCTTTATTTCATGACGTAATTGTTACGCTTGGCCTCTTTTCCTTATTGGGTCTTGAGATAAATCTTTCAATAATTGCAGCTGTACTAACAATAGTTGGTTACTCAATGAACGATACAGTTGTTATTTTTGATAGAGTAAGAGAGAATTTAAGAAAATACTCAGATATAAAAATTTTTGAATTAACAAATATCTCTATTAATGAAACTTTGTCTAGAACTTTGATTACTTCTGTAACAACTCTATTAGCCTTACTCTCAATATTCTTTTTTGGTGGTGAAGTGTTAAAAGGTTTTTCTTTAGCTATGATATTTGGTGTAATTTTTGGTACATATTCATCAATTTATATTGCAAACACAGTTCTAGTAAGACTCAACGTATCTCAAAAAACAGTTCTCAGAGAAGATAAAAATTAATATAAATTTTGAGCAGCCACCATTGAAAGTAGCATTGGCAAAGATAACAGAGTATTTGTTCTTGAGAATAGCATAGCAGTCCTAGCTGATTTTGTTTTTACATCTGGTTCACATTCAACTATACCTAGAGCTCTTTTTTGGTTTGGCCATATTACAAACCAAACATTAAATGCCATAATAACACCTAACCACATTCCAATCCCAATAGCAGTATGTTTTGGCACTCCTGAGCTTATACTTAAAGTCATAGCGTCATGAAGATATCCGTTCAACCAAGCGAGTATTAACCCCGAAAGAATAGTAAGTGCCGCTGCCCATCTAAAATAAAATAAAGCTGCTGGAGCAATAACTTTACCAATAGCTGGTTTTTGTTCATCTGGGATTTTACTCATATTTGGAATCTGCACAAAATTAAAATACCAAAGTAGTCCAATCCACATTATAGCAAATAAAACATGAAAAAATCTTGTTAACCAAGCCCAAAACAACCTATCAAAGCTAAAACCGTCATTTTGATAAAATAATCCCAAAAAAACAATTACTGCAAGAGCTAATGACGCATGGATAGTTCTTGGTAGAGATGAAAGCAATTTCCCCATACTCTAAATATACTAATCTAGATTTGATTTAACAATGTTTTTTTAATTTAAAAGAGGTTTTAAAAATTTTCCAGTGTAGCTCTCATTAATTTTGCAAATTTCCTCTGGTTTACCCTCTGCGATTATTTTTCCACCTTTAACACCCCCCTCAGGCCCCATGTCCACTATGTAATCTGCTGTTTTAATAACATCTAGATTATGCTCAATTACGACCACAGTATTTCCTAAAGCTACAAAAGTGTGGAGAATTTCCAATAATTTTTTTATGTCATGTTGATGTAAACCAGTCGTCGGTTCGTCTAAAATATACATTGTTCTACCAGTAGATCTTTTGGATAATTCTTTAGCTAATTTTATTCTCTGAGCTTCACCGCCTGAAAGAGTGGTAGCTTGTTGTCCAATTTTTATATAGCCCAGACCAACTTTTTTTAAAGTAAGTAATTTAGTTTTAATATTAGATATATTTTCAAAATATTCACAACCCTCATCGACTGTCATATTTAAAACATCTGCAATACTTTTATCTTTAAACTTGATTTCTAAAGTTTCCCTATTGTATCTTGTACCTTTACATTCATCACATTGAATATAAACGTCTGGTAGAAAGTGCATTTCATAAGTAATAACTCCATCTCCTTCACAAGCTTCACATCTACCACCTCTAACATTAAATGAAAATCTTCCAGGTTTATAACCTCTAGATTTTGACTCAGGTAAACCTGTAAACCAATCTCTAATAGGACCAAAGGCACCTGTATAAGTCGCAGGATTAGATCTTGGGGTTCTTCCAATAGGTGATTGATCTATATCGATGATCTTATCAATCAATTCTGTCCCTTTAAAACCTTTAAATGGTTTTGGAATCTTTCTAGATTTATTATTATTTAATGTAAGATTTAAAGCATTATAAAGAGTCTGTAATACAAGTGTAGATTTTCCACTACCTGATACTCCTGTTACACAAGTCAAACTTCCTAATGGAATTTTTAAGTTTACATTATTAAGATTATTGCCTGTTGCACCTGTAATTTCCAAAAACCTCCCATTCTTGGCTAATCTTCTCTTCGATGGTATATTAATTTTAAACTTGTTAGATAGATATTTCCCAGTAATGCTATTTTGATTATGACTTATATCTTTTATTGAACCCTGAGCAACAACTTCACCACCTTTATTCCCAGCTTCTGGTCCAAGATCAATTATATGATCTGCGTTTTCCATTGTTTCTGTATCGTGTTCAACTACAATAACCGTATTACCTAAATCTCTTAATCTTTTTAAAGCATTTATAAGCTTAACATTATCTTTTTGATGTAGACCTATTGATGGTTCATCTAAAACATATAAAACACCTGTTAAACCAGAGCCAATTTGTGATGCTAATCTTATTCTTTGGGCTTCACCTCCAGATAAAGTTCCAGACTCTCTAGATAAAGTCAGATAATCAAGACCAACATTAAGTAAAAAATTTAATCTTTCATTAATTTCTTTTAAGATATGTTCCGCAATTTTTACTTGTCTTTTGTCTAAATTGTTCTTTAAATTTTCAAACCATATCGCAGCATCTGAAATCGATTTTTCAGTGACCTCACTAATATGAAGACCATCTATTTTCACACATAAAGCTTCATCTTTTAATCTATGACCGTTGCATCTTTCACATTTAGTATCTGATTGATATTGAGCAATTTCTTCTCTTTTCCAATCACTATCTGTCTCTAAATATCTTCTTTCTAGGTTATTTATGACGCCTTCGAAAGTTTTTTTATGTGAATATTTTTCATAACCATCATCATATGTAAATTTTATTTCCTCATCATCAGATCCATAAAGAATAATATCTTTAATCTTTTTTGGTAATTTTGACCATTTTTCTTCAAGTGAAAATCCATAATGTTTAGCAAGAGAACTTAGGGTTTGTGCGTAATATAAAGTTGTTGTTTTTGCCCATGGTTCTATAGCACCATCAATAATACTTTTTTTTTCATTTGGTATAACTAAATTTGGATCAACATTTAGTTTTATTCCAATACCCTCACATTCCTCACAAGCACCAAATGGACTATTAAAAGAAAATAATCTAGGTTCAATTTCCTCTATAGTAAATCCACTTTCAGGACATGCAAATTTAGTTGAAAAAATTAATTTTTCTATTTTTCTAAATTTTTTTGGTAAAGTTTCATCCTCATATTCAACAAACAAAAGCCCATTAGCTAATTGTATCGAAGTTTCTATTCCTTCTGCAAGACGGTTTCCTAATGATGAGTCTAGAACTATTCTATCAACTAGTATTGATATATCGTGTTTAATTTTCTTATTAAGTTCCGGAACTTTTTCAATGTCATACAAAACATCATCAATTTTGATTTTTCTAAAACCTCTTTTTTTATAATTTAAAATATCTTTCCTATATTCACCTTTTCTTCCTCTAACTACAGGAGCATAAAGATAAATAGTCGATTTTTTTGGTAATTTCTTAATTTTATCTACTATCTGACTTACGGTTTGCGACTCGATTGGTTTACCCGTAAACGGTGAATATGGAATACCAGCTCTAGCGTATAATACTCTCATATAATCATAAATTTCAGTAACAGTCGCAACTGTAGATCTAGGATTTTTTGATGTATTTTTTTGTTCAATTGATATTGCAGGACTTAAACCCTCTATAAGATCAACATTTGGCTTTTTCATTTTATCTAGAAATTGTCTTGCATACGCTGATAAACTTTCGACATATCTTCTTTGACCTTCAGCATATATCGTATCAAACGCTAATGAGGATTTTCCAGATCCAGATAGTCCAGTAATCACAATAAATTTATCCTTTGGAATTTCTAAAGATATGTTTTTTAAATTATGTTCTTTTGCACCCTTTATAACTATCTTTTTGATCATAATTTTTGTTGCTTTGGTCTAATAAAATTAATATTCAGAGTAAATTTGTGATATAAATTAATTAACTATTAAAATAAATATTAAAATATTATGGCTGGAAGTTTAAATAAAGTACTTTTAATTGGTCGTTTGGGCGCAGATCCCGAAATCAAGCAAATGGTGAATGGAAAGAGTGTTGCTAGACTGAGCCTAGCAACAAGTCAATCCTGGAAAGATAAAAATACAGGTGAAAAAAAAGAGAAAACTGAATGGCACCGTGTAGTTGTATTTAATGAGGGTTTAGTAAATGTTGTTCAACAATATCTTAAAAAAGGTGCTCAAGTTTATGTTGAGGGTCAAATAACCACGAGAAAATGGAAAGATGAACAATCTGGACAAGACAAATATTCAACTGAAGTGGTTATACAAGGTTATAATTCTTCTTTAACTATGCTTGGAGGAGGAAATTCAGGTAGTGGTATAGCTAACGACAATTCACAAATATCAAATAATACTGAGGATTTATCTCAAGTACAAAATGATATGGACGACGATATTCCATTTTAATCATTATGGAAAAAAACGAAGTTTCTAAAGATAAAAATATAAAATTAATTTCAATGCATGATGAGATGAGCTCATCTTATCTATCATATGCAATGAGTGTCATTGTTAGCAGAGCTCTTCCAGATGTCAGAGATGGCTTAAAACCTGTACATAGAAGAATATTATATGCAATGTATAAGGGGGGCTATGATTGGTCTAAACAATTTAGAAAATCTGCAAGAATAGTTGGTGATGTGATTGGTAAATATCACCCACATGGTGATCAATCTGTTTATGATGCACTTGTTCGTATGGTTCAAGATTTTTCAATGAGTTTGCCTCTTGTAGACGGTCAAGGAAATTTTGGATCAATAGACGGTGATCCAGCAGCAGCTATGAGATACACAGAAACTAGATTATCTAAAGTTTCACAATTTTTAATAGATGACATTGAGAAAAAAACAATTGATTTCAAAAGCAATTATGATGAAACAGAAAAAGAACCAACTGTACTACCTGCTCAGTTTCCAAATCTGTTAGTAAATGGAGCAGGGGGTATTGCTGTTGGTATGGCCACAAGTATCCCACCTCATAACTTAGGAGAAATTATTAATGGCACATTAGCTTTAATCGACAACAAAGATATAAAGATTAAAGATCTTATGAAACACATTCCTGGTCCTGACTTTCCTACAGGTGGTATAATTATTGGTAAAGATATTATTAAACAAGGTTATAATAAAGGTAGAGGTTCTTTTAAAATTAGAGGGGAAATATCAAACGAAACACTTAAGAATGGTAGGGACAGACTAGTTATAAATTCAATTCCCTACCAAGTCAATAAATCTGTATTGAATGAGAGGATAGCACAATTAGTTAGAGAAAAGAAAATAGAGGGCATTAGAGATATACGAGATGAGTCTAATAGAGAGGGGATTAGAGTTTCAATAGATTTAAGAACTGGTGTTGAACCAGAAACTATAAAAAGGCAATTATACAAGAACACTCAGATAGAAAGTTCGTTTGGGTTTAATACACTTGCAATTGTTGATGGTAAGCCAAAGACCTGCAATCTCAAAGATTTTTTAGAGAATTTTTTAGAATTTAGAGAAGATGTCGTACTTAAGAAAACAAAATTTGATCTTAATAAAGCTGAGGATAGAGCACATATCTTAATTGGTCTATCTGTATCAGTTGAGAATTTAGATAAAGTTATAAAAATTATAAGAGGCTCAAAAACTCCCGATGATGCAAAAAAATCTTTATTAAATACTAAGTGGAAAATAAATAAATCAAAAAAAATGATTTCCTTAATAGAAAGTAAAAATTCGAAAGGTCTATATAATTTATCAGTTGTACAAGTTGAAGCTATATTGGAATTAAGATTACAAAAATTGACAGCACTTGGTATTAATGAAATAGAAGTTGAAATTAAAAAACTATCTGAGTTAATTTCCTCATTAAAAAAAATTATATCTTCAAAAAAAGAATTATTAAAAGTAATCAGCAATGAACTTAAAGAAATAAAAGAAAAATATGCAACACCAAGAAGAACAAAAATTATTGATGCAGTACTTAATTACGACATTGAAGAAACAATACAAAAAGAAACTGTTCTTATAACTGTTACTTTACAAGGCTATATAAAAAGAGGATCACTTAAAACTGTAAAGATTCAAAAAAGAGGAGGTAAAGGTAAAACCGGTATCACAACTAGAAATGAAGACTCTGTAGTTCAAACTCTATCAGTTAATACTCATACTTCTGTTCTATTTTTTTCTACTGAAGGTCTTGTTTATAAAGTAAAAGCATGGAAAATACCTGAAGGTTCAGCATCATCAAAAGGCAAATCTCTATTCAATATTTTGCCACTTAAAAATCATCAATCAATAAGTTCAATTATGCCATTTCCTGAAAGTGATGAAGATTCAAGTAAATATCAGATAGTTTTTGCAACTTCACAAGGCAAAGTTAGAAAAAATAGTTTAGAAGATTTCGCTTCAATTAATACATCAGGAAAAATAGCAATGAAGCTAGATACTAATGATAAAATAATTGGAGTTAAGATTTGTAAAGATGATCAAGATATAATCTTAAGTACAAAATTTGGAAAGTGTATTAGATTTGAATCTAAAAAGTTAAGAATATTTAAGGGAAGATCATCAAAAGGTATAAAGGGAATAGAATTAGCATCTAATGATGAAATAGTCTCCTTATCAATTATTGATAATAATAAGTTAAAGAAAAATGGAAAAAATACAAAAGATGATAAGTCTGAATTAGCGGCGAAACAAAAATTTATTTTATCTATTAGTGAAAATGGTTTTGGCAAAAAAACCTCTCATTATGACTACAGAACAACAAATAGAGGTGGTAAAGGAATTATTGGAATAATTAATTCACCGAGAAATGGGAATATTGCATCATCGTTTCCTGTATATGAGGGTGATGAAATAATGATTTCTACAAACAAGGGTAGAGTAATAAGACTAGCAGTTAAAGAAATCAGAACAGCTGGAAGAAACACACAAGGAGTAAGAATAATTAAGTTATCTGGTGATGAAAAAGTTGTTTCAGCAATTAAAATTGATGATAATTTAATATAATGTCTAAGACAGCTATCTATCCAGGTACTTTTGATCCAATTACTTTTGGTCATATTGATGTAATAAAAAAGGGATTAAAATTATTTGATAAAATTGTTGTGGCCGTATCAGATGGTGAAAATAAAGATTATCTTTTTGATGCTGAGGAAAGATTGGAAATTGTAAGAAATGCTCTTTTTAAAGATCTAAAAATGAATAAAAAAAAAATAACTTTGATTTCATTTAAATCATTAACAACTAGCCTTTGTAAAAAATACAAATCAAATATTATATTGAGAGGTTTAAGAGCAGTATCAGATTTTGAATACGAGTTTCAACTAGCTGGTATGAATAGAAAATTGAATAATAATATTGAAACTTTATTTTTAATGTCAGATGTTGAAAATCAAATTATTTCTTCAAAATTTGTTAAAGAAATCATTAAATTGAATGGAGATATTAAAAAATTCACAACTAAGAGTACTATTAAAGCTTTAAAAGATAAATATGAGTAAACTTTTAATAAAGATATTAATTATTTTTTTATTTACAATTAATCAATCGTTAACAGAGGAGAACATAATGATTTTAAAATTAAAAGATGGTGATGTAAAGATAGAATTATTTTCAGATACAGCACCCAATCATGTCAAAAGAATAAAAGAATTGGCTGATGCTGGCAAATATGACAATGTAGTGTTTCATAGAGTTATTGATGGCTTTATGGCACAAACAGGCGATGTTAAATTTGGCAACTCAAATTCAGATGATTTTGATTTAAGGAGAGCTGGAATGGGTGGATCAGATCTACCTGACCTTAAACAAGAATTTAGTAATCTTCCTCATGATCGAGGTACATTGTCTATGGCTAGATCATCAGATCCTAATAGTGCGAATAGTCAATTTTTTATATGTTTTAAACCAGCACCATTTCTTGATAATCAATATACTGTTTTTGGAAAAGTTATCGAAGGAATGGAATTTGTTGATAAGATCAAAAGAGGTGATGAAAATAATAATGGTGCAGTAACAGATCCTGATAAAATTATTAGTTTCAAATCTTTATAATATTCTAATTTCAATTGAAAAAATTTGAATTTAAAGTTTTAAAAAAAAATAAATTTGCAAGACGTGGTTTAATTGAAACTCACAGAGGTGAAATTCAAACACCAGTTTTTATGCCTGTGGGAACTCAAGCTACAGTAAAAGCTTGTACAATAGATGACATTAAAAAAACTGGTTCTCAAATTATTCTATCAAATACTTATCATTTAATGATACGACCAGGTGTTAAAAGAATTGAAGATGCAGGTGGACTTCACAAATTTATGAATTGTGATTTACCAATTCTTACAGACTCTGGTGGCTTTCAAGTCATGTCTTTATCAAAACTGAACAAAATAGATAAAGAAAAAGGGGCAATTTTTAATTCTCATATTGATGGAAAAAAATTTTATCTTAGTCCAGAGGAAAGTATAAAAATTCAATTAGGACTAAATTCAGATATTGTAATGGTTATGGATGAGTGTCCAAAAAAAACAATGGACTACCAAACTATAGATAAATCTATGAATTTGTCTTTGTATTGGGCCGAAAGATCTAAGGAAGCTTTTGGGCATAACCCTCACAAAGCTTTATTTGGTATTGTACAAGGAGGTTTATTTAAAGATTTGAGACAAAAATCCTTAAAAGGACTTTTGGAAATTGGATTTGATGGTTATGCATTAGGTGGTCTAGCTGTAGGAGAGACTCAAGATGAAATGTTCACTGTTTTAGACGACATTAAGGAACATTTACCAGATGATAAACCTCACTATTTAATGGGTGTAGGTACTCCAAATGATATCTTGGGCGCTGTCAAAAGAGGTGTTGATATGTTCGATTGTGTTCTTCCAACTAGATCAGGTAGAACTGGACTTGCTTTTACTTGGCAGGGAAGAGTAAATATTAAAAATAATAAATACCAAAATGATAATACTCCTCTAGATCCAGAGTGTAAAAATCTAAATTTGAATAAATATTCTAAAAACTATTTAAATCACTTGTTTAATACAAATGAGATTCTTGGATCAATGTTGTTGACATTACACAATATAAATTTCTATCAAGAATTAATGAGATCGATTAGAGAAAATATCCAAAATGACACATTTGATGCTTTTCATGATAAATACATAGATAAGTTGTAAATAGTTCAGTTTTTTTTTTAAATTCGTGTTTGAAATATTTAGATTATTCTATATATAGTCTTCATTCTAAAGTGAATACGGGCCGTTAGCTCAGTTGGTAGAGCAATTCCCTTTTAAGGAATGGGTCGATGGTTCGAGTCCATCACG
>CABYNK010000010.1 GCA_902520355.1 uncultured Pelagibacteraceae bacterium | reverse complement strand
TTTTTTTATCTTTTTTAATTATACTTAATAATGACTTACCGATAGAGCTTGTTGATCCTAAAATTGCAATTTTTTTCTTCATAAAATTATAAATAGATAAGAAATTGGAATAGCGAAAATCAAACCATCGATTCTATCTAGCAAGCCTCCATGTCCAGGGATAATTTTACCCGTATCTTTTATTTTGGCTAATCTTTTAAAATAAGAAATTATTAGGTCTCCTATTTGACTTGTTAAAGAAATAATTAATACAAAGATAAGGAAGGTTGTCTCATAGTTTTTAGTTAATTCTAAAAATTTCCAAGGAAAGTGAGACCAAGGTGCTGAATTAATATAATAACTATAAATCAAACTGGCAACTATGGCTAAAAGAAACCCTCCAAATGCACCTGAGTAAGTTTTATTGGGGCTGATCTTTGTTAATTTTGGTCCTTTAAATAATCTACCAAAAATATAACCCCCTATATCTGTAAAGATACAAATTAAGACTATCAAAAGAAATGAATTTATTCCAACAATATTTCTTAATTGGTAAGCCGTATAGAAAGAAAAAAATAGAAAAATAATACCTAAAACTTTGTAAATCATTTTTTTTTTACACATATTCATCCATTCATATGAAGTGACAAAAAACAAAATGGTTAAGAAAAAAGTAAAATAAACTGTACCTTTAATTAAAAAAAATAGCGAAAGTGGTAAAATTATTATTGAACTGTAAATTCTTTTTTCTAATTCTTTTATCATTAAATATTCCCAAAATTTCTTTTAATACTCTTGTATTTCTTGATTATCTTATAATAGTCTTTTTCGTTAAAATCAGGCCATAATTTTTTTTCAAAAAAAATCTCAGAATAAGCTAATTGCCATAATAAAAAATTACTTAATCTTTTTGTGTTGCCAGTTCTAATCAATATATCCGGATCCGGAATATCTTTGGTCTGTAAATATTTTTTTACATTTTTTTCGTTAACCAATTCTTTATTTTTTCTTATTTCTTTAAATGCATCGATTAGCTCTGATTTTGAACCGTAATTTAAAGCTAAATTTATTTGAAGCCTTTTATTCTTTGATGTCTTTCTTTCGGATAAATTTAAAAGATTATTTAATTTAGTTGAGAAACTTTTTTTACCAATGATCTTTAATTTAATTTTTTGTTTATTAAGATCCTCAATTTTTTCTTTAAGAAAATTTTCTAAAAGATTAAATAAGAAATTTATTTCTTTTTTTGGTCTTTTCCAATTTTCTGTTGAAAAAGCGTACAATGTGAGAAATTTAATATTATTTTTGATTGTTTCTTTAATAATTTTTTCTACTGTATTTAGACCAGCTCTATGACCAGCATTTCTTGAATTTTTATTCTTTAAACCCCACCTCCCATTACCATCCATGATAATGGCTACATGTTTTAAAGGGTTCATATTGTCATTATTTCTTTTTCTTTAGTTGAAATTTTTTCGTCAACAATTGCTATATGTTTATCAGTAATTTGTTGAACATTTTTTTCAAAAGACTTTTCTTCATCTTCGCCAATTTCTTTAGATTTTAAAAGTTTCTTTAATTCCTCATTGGCATCTCTTCTAATGTTTCTAATTGAAATCTTACATTTTTCACCCATAGACTTAATTAACTTCTTAAGTTCTGTTCTTCTTTCTTCATTTAGTTCTGGTATCGGTAATCTAATTAATTGCCCGTCTATTTGAGGATTTAAACCTAGTTCTGATTTTTTAATTGCTGCATCTACCAAATTAACATTATTTTGGTCCCAGACTTGAATATTTATCATTCTTGGCTCTGGTGTTGTTATACTACCAAGTTGATTAATTGGCATCTGTTGACCATATACGTCTACTTTAACTAGATCTAACATTGCTGCATTTGCTCTTCCAGTCCTAAGCGATGATAATTCTTTCGAGAATACCTCAATAGCTTTATCCATCTTTAAGCTATGTGATTTTTCATCAAACATTTATTCACCTATTTTAATTCTACTAAATTCCTTAATCTTTAAATCATTAATAGCAAGTTCCTTTAGAACATCTTTAACTTTCTTTTTAGGTTCCATAACCCAGGCCTGGGTCATAAGAGCATTCTCCTCTTTAAATTTATTCATTTTTCCTAAACTAATTTTTTTAGCAATTTCTTCTGGTTTGCCAGAGTTCTTAAGCTCCTCTGTTATTAATTCTTGTTCTTTTTTAATAATTTCTTTATCTATTGATGTAGACTCTAATGCCAGAGGATTTGAGGCAGCAATGTGCATTGATAATTGTTTACCAAATGTTTTTACGGCTTCAGAATTTTCTTTTGTTTCCAATGAGACAATTACTGCTAGTTTTGCCAAGTTATCCTTAACCACTGTATGCAAATATTGATAATTGATTGAAGAAGAATTTGAGACAGTTTTTGTTTGTCCAATTGTTATCTTTTCTCCAATTTTAGCAATTAACGCAACCAGATTGTCTTCAACTGAAGAACCATTTTTCATTTTAGATTTTTTAAGATTGTCAAGATTAGAATCATTTTGATTATTCAATTCACTTAGCTCTTTAACAAAATCTATAAAATCATTATTTTTTGCCACAAAATCCGTCTCGCAATTGACTTCAATTAATGAGGTCTTTTTTTCATCACCACTTATTGCTACTACCCCTTCTTTTGCTTCTCTCGACATTTTTTTAGATGCTTTAGAAATTCCTTTTACTCTTAGTATCTCTACTGCTTTATCTAGATCACCATTAGCCTCTTTTATCGCTAAGTTGCAGTCTTTAAAACCAGCTCCTGTGGCAACTCTTAGTTTTTTTACTTTTTCAATATCACTCATATTAATTTACTGTCTCTTTCTTTTTCTCACTAAATTTTTCCTCTAATTTTTCTCTATCTTTTTCTTGTATAGTTTTAGTTGATTTGATTTCTTTTTTTGCGTTTTCTTTTTTTTCAATTTCCGGAATTGAATTTTTTGCAGAAACAATTGTTTCTTTAATTAAATTACAATATAAATCAATTGCTCTTCTTGCATCATCATTTCCAGGAATTGGATAATCTATTCCATCAGGATTTGAATTACTGTCTAATATTGCAACAATTGGAATTCCTAATTTAACTGACTCTTGAATTGCAAGTGACTCGTAATTCGTATCAATAATAAATACTAAGTCAGGAACTTTTTTCATTTCTGCAATGCCCCCTAATGATCTTTGTAATTTATCTTTTTTTACACTCATTTTAAGAAGTTCTTTTTTTGTGAAGCCTCTATTTTCAGAGACTAAATTTAATTCTAATTGTTTTAATTTTTTAATTGAATTTGATATAGTTCCCCAATTAGTTAGCATTCCTCCTAACCATCTGTAATTTACAAAATATTGATCTGTTTCTTTAGCAACTTCAGCTATGGCCTCTGAAGCTTGTTTTTTTGTTGAAACAAATAATATTTTTCCATTATTAGATATAACTTCATGAATTTTTTCTAGTGCAACTTTTGTAAGTTCTAAAGTTTGAGTTAAATCTATAATGTGGATGGAGTCTCTTTTGCCAAAAATATATTTTTTCATTTTTGGATTCCATCTAAGTGTTTTGTGTCCCAAATGAACACCTGCTTCTAATAATTGTTGGATTGTAACGTTAGGTATTTTCATATTTATTCCCGGTTAAGCCACCACAGTAATTTCCAATTAAGGACCGGAGGTATAAAACCAAAAACTGTGTGCGTTTTTGTTAATTTTAGTGACTATTTACAAAGATTTTTTTTAATAAACAAGCTTAAAATTATCTAATAATCGCAGAAATCTCTTTATTTCTAATTATATTCAGCATTTTTCTGTCCACATTTCTCTTATTCTTAAGTGTAAAATCCAATTCATTATTTTGATCTCGTAACTTAATTTTAACAACTGTATTTCCATTGTTAGGGATAATTTTTGAGATTTCGTTCAACTCCTCTAATGATTTTAAGTTAAAAAGTACCTCTTCAATTGGTTTATTTATCAACTCTGAAAGTGAGGCTATTTTCTGAACATTTATTCTCTTAAAACGATTTTCTTCATCTGAAACAGATTTCGCCAAAGTTAATATTATTGATGATCCTTCTTTTAATATATCGCGATTTTTTTCTAAAACCTCAGAAAAAATAAACAATTCGAAAACGCTAGTTAGATCAGTTAATTTTAAAACAGCATAAGAATTTCCTTTGGCAGTTTTTCTTTCTTGTATTTTTAATAAAGTTGCAGCTACATTTGAATTAATCATTTCATTATCATTATTAAAACTTAAGTAGTCTTTTATATTATAGTCTGCAAATATCTCTTTAAATTGATTTAGGGGATGGTCAGATATAAAGAAGCCAACTGACTCAAATTCTTTGGACAATCTTTCTTCAAACTTCCAGTCATCAATTTTCATTATTACTTCACTATCTGGGGCATTATTTTCACCAAATAAATCAATCTGATTAGCAGATTTATTTTCATAAATATTTTTAGATTTTGTAATAAAATTTGGTATTGAATTGAATAATGAATGTCTATTCAAATTTATGTTATCAAAAGCACCTGCTTTAACTAAACCCTCTAATTGTAACTTATTTATATCTTTTGGATTTACTCTATTTAAAAAATCATTTACTGAGCTAAATTTTCCATTTTTCAATCTTTCTTCAACAATATTTGAAACTGCTTCATATCCTACAGCTTTGATGGCTCCCAATGCATAAAAGAATTTTTCTCCATCTGTTCTAAAATCAGCATAACATTCATTAATATCTGGTCTTACTATCTTTATATTTAATCTTTTTAATTCCTCATAAAACTCATTTAATTTATTTTGATTAGAAATATCCATTGTCATTGATGCAGCAATAAACTCTTTTGGATAATATGTTTTTAAATAAGCAGTTTGATATGAAATAATTGCGTATGCAGCTGCATGACTTTTGTTGAAACCATATTCGGCAAATGGCTCTATTTTTAAAAAAATCCCCGCTGCAACATCTTTGCTAATTCCATTGTTTAAAGCACCAGAAATGAAACTTTGTTTTTGTTTTTCTAGTTCAGCTCTCTTCTTTTTACCCATAGCCCTTCTTAAAATATCTGCTTGACCAGCAGTAAAGCCAGAAAGTTTTTGTGCAATTTGCATTACTTGTTCTTGGTAAATTATTACCCCATAGGTAGGTCGTAAAATATCTTCAAGTAGAGGGTGTAAATAATCGGGTGTCTTTTTTCCATGTTTGCAATCATTATAAATTGGTATATTGCTCATTGGACCTGGTCTATAAAGTGCTACCAAGGCAATAATGTCTTCTATATGATTTGGTTTCATTTGCATCAACGCTTCACGCATTCCCGTACTTTCAATTTGAAATAAACCAACAGTTTTGCCAGACGATAATAGATCAAAAACTTTTTGATCCTCAAAATTAATGTTTTCAATATTAAATTTTTTATCTTTTTTTCTTATAAGTTTTTGAGTGTTATTTATAACTGTTAAAGTTTTCAATCCCAAAAAATCAAACTTGATTAATCCTGCATTTTCTGCTGAGTACATGTCAAATTGTGTTGAAGGTAGCAATAAGTCAGAAGTTGCATCCTTATACAATGGAACTATTTCAGTTAATTTTTTATCAGCTATCACAACACCAGCGGCATGAGTTGCAACATTTCTATTTAAACCTTCTAATTTTAACGAAAGATCTGTAAGTTTTTTTACTCTACTATCTTCATTTATCAATTTTTGAAGTCTTGGTTCTCCAGCAATACATTCTGTGAGGTTTTGTGGCCTCGATGGATCGAATGGAATCATTTTTGATATACTGTCAACAAAACCATAGGCCAGTCCTAAAACTCGTCCAACATCTCTTATAACCATTCTAGCTTTTAATTTTCCAAATGTGATTATATGAGCAACACTATTTTTATATTTTTTTGTTAAATACTCAAAAACTAAATCTCTTTTTTCTTCACAGAAGTCTATATCGAAATCAGGCATTGAAATTCTGTCTGGATTTAAAAATCTCTCAAAAATTAAGTTAAATCTTATTGGGTCAACATCAGTTATTGAAAGACACCAAGCGACTAAAGAACCTGCACCAGATCCTCTACCAGGCCCAACTGGAATATCATTTTCTTTTGCCCATTTTATATAGTCAGATACAATTAAAAAATAACTTGCATAATTCATTTTAATTATGATTTCTAACTCATGATCTAATCTATCTTTATATTTCAAATAATTTTTGTTAGATGCAAAATCTTTATTGTCTAAGTTAAATATCTTTATAAATTTTTCATTAAGACCGTCTAATGAGTCTTTTTTTAAAATTTCATCCGCGTTCATACCTTTTTCGGAACTTATATTAGGTAAAATAGGTTTAGAAGATAAAGGCCTAAAATTACACCGAAACGGAAAATTATAATTATTTTCTAATGCCTCTGGTAAATCAGAAAATAAATCAGCCATTTCTGAACTAGTTTTAAGGTAATGATGGTTACTAAATCTAACTCTATTTTTTTCGTTAACATAAGTCTTATTTTTTATACAAATCAATGCATCATGTGCTTCATGCATATCTTTGTTGATATAAAAAACCTCATTAGTTGCGATTAAAGGAATATCTAATTTTTTTGAACTTATTAAATTAAATTTTTCAAATTCTTTTTCATTTTGGTCACCATGACGTTGTATTTCAATATAAAATCTATTTCCATAATTAGCTTTTAGTTTTAAAAAAATTTCACTAATTTCTGAAAATTTACCTTTATTAAATAACTGTCCGAATAGACCGTTAATTGTTCCAGAGAATATTGCTACACCTTTATTGTTACTCAATAATTCATTTAAATCTAAATGAGGTTCAGAAAGTTCATCATTTTTAAGAAAAGACAATGATGACATCTTTATTATTGTTTTGTATCCATCTTCATTTAAAGCAAATAGAGGTAGCAGGCCTGTTGTATCATTTAATTTAAAATTGATTTGAGTTCCAATTATTGGTTGAGATCCAGATTTAGATAATTTTTCAGCAAACTCTAATGCACCACAAAGATTTGACGTATCACATAAACCCACTGCTTTTAACTTATTATCTTTAGAAATATCTTTTAGGTCATCTATTTTAATAGCTCCTTCACAAATAGAAAATTGAGAATGTATTTTTAGATGATTAAAATTTAAGGGATTAGACTCTTGCATTAATGGATTTTATATTACCATTAACTATTTCCAACATGCAATCTGACTTTTTAGCAAAAAATCTATTATGAGTTGCAAAGATTATTATTCGGTTCGCATTTATTTGTTTTTTTAAAAGATCAAAAACATTTTTTGCTGTATCAAGATCTAAACTTCCAGTTGGCTCATCAGCTAAAATAACTTGAGGGTCGTTTATTAAAGCCCTAGCTATTGAAACTCTTTGTTTTTCACCTCCAGAAAGTTCTGCAGGATAGTGGTAGATTCGATTTGATAAACCAACTTTTCTTAATAGTTTTTTTGATTTCATTACTGAAACATCTTTATTCTTCTCAATAGCAAGATTTGCTAAGTAAACATTTTCTAAAGCTGTGAAATCTGGAAGTAAATTATCTTGTTGATATATAATTCCGATTTTATTAGCTCTTAAAATGTCATTATTATTGGAATTTTTGAAATCTATTTGTTTATTTCCATATTTAATTATACCACCTGATGGTCTATCAATTAATGATAACAAGTTTAATAATGTTGATTTTCCAGATCCAGAGGGTCCCATTAAAGAATAAATTTTTCCAAGTTTAAAATTATATGTCAGTTTTTTTAAAACCCTTAAATTTTTTTGGTGGGTAAAAGACTTGGAAATATTTGAAAGTTTAATAAAATTATTCATATTTCAATGCCTTAACAGGATCTAGTTTTGCTGCTTTTAAAGCAGGGAAAATTGAAACAATAATTGTAATAATTATTGAGCATAGCGAGATTAATAAAATCGATGGCGGGTTTATCTCTGAGGGCATCGTACTTAAAAAGTATATTTCCTCAGGAAACAAACTTATATTAAAAAGGGTACTTAAAAATTGTCTTAAATTTTCAACATAGATTGAAAAAGTTACACCAAGAATAATACCAAAAATTGTAGCAGAGCTTCCTATTATTACTCCAACTAGAAAAAATATCTTTATAATTGATTTGTTAAGCACACCAATAGATTTTAATATCGCAATATCTCTTGTTTTGTTTTTAACTAATATTGTTAAGCCTGAGATTATATTAAAAGCAGCCACAATAATAATTAACGATAATATTATAAACATTACATTTCTCTCAACTTTAAGAGCTGAAAAAAGTGCAGTATTCATATCTGACCAAGAATATACAAATTCATTTTGGAAAATTCTCTGAACTATTTCTTTTTGATCTTCAATTTTTTGGGGATTTTTAAGGTAAATTTCCAAATTTCTATCATCTTGATCTAAATTAAAAAACTCTTCTAAAGTTGATAAATTAATAAATGCTATATTATTATCAAAATCAACAAGTCCACTTTCAAAAATTGATATAACTGTAAAAGTTTTTTGTTTAGGTATGTTACCTATTATTGTTTCAATTCCACTTGAGGACATTATTGTAATGTCATCCCCAATATTAAGATCTAGAGTAAAACTTAGTTCTTTTCCAATTGAAATGAAATTTTTACTTAAATTGTTTCTGTTACCTAAAAAATTTTTATTTCTTACTAATTCAAGTTTAGAGAAGTCATTATTTAAATAACCTCGTAGTACTATTCCTTTTGAAGTTTCACTTTTTATCATTATAGCTTCACCTGAATTACTCAGAATTAAATCATTTGATATAAGATTTAGATTGGTTTGATTAAGATTTTCAATTTTAATTTTTCTTTCATATGGTTTAACAGTTATATGTGCATTAAAACCAACAATTTTGTTAATGAGTTCAGTCCGGAAACCATTCATAACAGACATAACAATTATTAAAACAGCTACACCAAGACTAATGCCTATAAATGAAAAGATTGAAATAACATTCAGAAAGCCATCTTTTTTTCTGGCTTTCAAAAACCTGAATGTAATTTCTTTTTCTAAAGTAGAAATCAATTTTTTTCTTTTTGTTCTTTAATTTTATTTACTATATCAGCTATCTTTAATTTTTGAGTTTCTTTCCCAACTTCTTTAAATTCTATTAAATCACCATCGGTTTGTTTACCAATTATTATTTGATATGGGGCACCTATTAAATTCATCTTTTTTATTTTTGATGAAAAATTTTCGTCGGTATCATCAATTATTGCATCAATTTTGTTTTTATCTAATTCAGAATTAATCTTATTTGCTTTATCTAAAGCTGAATTATCATTTTTATTTATCATTGGTATTATTCCAATATCGTATGGTGCAACAGAAATTGGCCATTTCATGATTTCATTTTTCTCGTCATATTTTGCTTCTATTATTGCACCTACTAACCTTGAAACTCCTATGCCGTATGAGCCCATTTTGACGAAATCCTTTTTACCCCCAGGAAGATCTACTGATGCTCCCATGGGTTTTGAATATTTGTCACCAAAATAAAATATATGACCAACTTCAATACCTTTAGTTTTTAGTCTATTAGTTTCTGAAACTTTTTTTTCAAACTCATCCTTATTAAATTTTTCATCAGTGACCGAATAAAATTCTTCATACTTTTTTCTCAATTCATCTAAAGATTTTTTTTCTAACTTTGTGCCTTCGCTTTTCAAATCAAAAATTCTTTTATCCGTAAAAATTTTACTTTCACCAGTTTCAGCTAAAATAATAAACTCATGAGAAAGGTTTCCTCCTATAGGTCCAGTATCAGCAGCCATTGGTATAGCTGTAAGATCCAATCTTTTAAAAGTTTTTAAATAAGATAAGAAAAATTTATTATAAGAGAACAAAGCTTCCTCATCAGAGATATCAAATGAGTAAGCATCCTTCATGTAAAACTCTCTACATCTCATTATTCCAAATCTGGGTCTAATCTCATCTCTAAATTTCCATTGAATATGATACAATAGTTGAGGAAGTGATTTATAAGATTTAACTGAAGCTCTGAATATATCTGTTACAAGTTCCTCATTAGTTGGACCATAGAGCATTTCACGATCTTGACGATCTTTAATTCTAAGCATTTCTTCACCATAATCTTCATAACGTCCACTCTCTTTCCATATTTCACTAGATTGTATTGTTGGCATTAAAATTTCTTGAGCTCCAATTTTGTTTTGTTCTTCTCTAACAATTTGTTCGATTTTTTTCATTACTTTGAAACCTAATGGTAGCCATGAGTAAATTCCTGCTGATGATTGTTTAATCATCCCCACTCGTAACATTAATTGATGTGATTTTATCTTAGCTTCTGAAGGATTGTTTTTTAAAATGGGAATAAATGATTGTGAAATATACATTCTAAGTGATTATATTTCTTAAATTTAAATATTCAAATTTCATAAGTATATAAATGATTATAAACAAAATTGTTGTAATTCCAGTACAATAAACAAATTTCTTAAACATTTTTGGATTTTCTGGGGAACCTGGATCCTCACCTTCAATTTTGATCACTTTATTTCTCTCTACATCTATTGGTAGAATAGCAAAGAAAATTATCCACCAAATAATTATGTAGATTATCGCTAATCCGGTAGGGCTCATTAAATCTTCACCAAGTTAATATTAGCAAAAGGTTTTTTTCCAGTTTTTTCTTTAGTAAACTTACGGCATGCAATTTTAAGTGCATCTATTAAATTACGTTCTTGTTGTTTATTGCCAAGTTTAAATGTTCTTGTTGTTTTTTCAATTTCATCTTCTAGTCCATATAAAAAATCTTCTTTTTCATAAACAGGTAATCCTCTGAATGTAATTATAGGACTATTGTGGATATTTCCCTTTGGAGTAATTAGAATTGTTATTTCCAAATAACCATTACTACTTAAATTTCTTCTATCTTTTATAGATTGAGAGTCTTCTTCAACACTAACATTTCCATCTAAATACAATCTTCCACTTGGTGCTTTATCATAAACTTCTGGTTTATCTACAGGATGTAATTTTACAATATCTCCATTTTCAACTTGAACAGGGTGAGGAACCTGCATTTCTTTAGCAAAACTAATATGCTCTATCATATGTCTATGTTCTCCATGAACTGGAATAACACATTGTGGTTTAACCCATTGATACATATCTTTAAGATCTTCTCGATTTGGATGCCCTGATACATGAATAAACTCAGTCTCCTCAGAGATTACCTCTATACCATCCTTCACTAATTGATTATGAAGTTTATAAAGTTTTTTCTCATTGCCAGGGATTATTTTTGATGAAAAAATAACGGCATCATCTTTTTCAATGAATACATCGGGATGGATATAATTAGCAATTCTCATCATTGCTCCCATTGGTTCACCTTGACTTCCCGTACATAAATAAAGAATTTTTTCTCTAGGAAAATTTTTGGCATCTCGAGGATCTATGGGTTCAATAGTATTTTTTAAATATCCACATTGTCTTGCGGCTTTGTAAATTCTATGCATTGATCTTCCGACTAAGGATATCTGTCTTCCAGATTTTTCAGCACAGTAAAAAGCTGTTTCCATTCTTGCAACATTGGATGCAAAAGAAGTTATGATTACCCTTTTTTTTAATCGATTAACTATGTTCAGTAAATTTTTTCTTACATCTAATTCTGATCCTGATCTTCCAGCACTAAAAACATTTGTTGAGTCACAAATCATGGCTAAAACACCTTCATCACCTATTTCTTTTAACCTTTTAGAATTAATTTCATCACCGATTAATGGATTTGGATCAACTTTCCAATCTCCAGTATGTAAAATTACTCCGGCTGGGGTTTTAATTCTCAAACCATTTGGTTCTAGTATTGAATGTGTCAAAGTGATGTATTCAATTTCAAACTTTTCTAATGAAATATTCCCATTTAATTCAACAATTTTTAGATCTTTAGTAATATCAATATGTTTTTCTTTAAATTTTTCTTTTATCAAAACAGCAGTAAAAGGTGTTGCGTATATCTTACATTGAAGTTTTGGCCATAAATGAGCAATAGCGCCAATATGATCTTCATGTGCATGAGTTAGAACTATACCTAATAAATTATCTTTCTTTTCAACGATAAAACCTGGGTCAGGATAAATTAAATCTATTCCGGGAAGTGTATCATCTGCAAACGTAACACCGATATCAACCATAATCCATTTATGGTCCCCTGGCAAACCATAGCCAAACAAATTCATATTCATCCCAATTTCACCAGATCCACCTAGAGGACAAAATAATAATTCTTCTTTCATTTATTTAATCAATTTAGAAATTTTTATAAGACCCTTAACAGTGATATTTTTGTTTTCAATAACTTTTGATCTAATTGATTTTTTAAATAAATCAGAAAAGCCTCCCGTGATAACAATCTTATAAGATTTTCTTGTTTCTTTCTTAATCAAATTAATAATATTGTCAATTAAACCTGCATAGCCCCAAAAAAAACCTGATCTCACTGCTGAATTTGTATCTATCCCAATTACATTTTTAATTTTTTTAAGATTAATTTTTGGTATCAAAGAAGCCTTATCAGTTAAAGTGCTTAATGAAATGCTTATACCAGGAGCAATAACACCTCCTCTGTAAGTATTGCTTACTAAAACATCAAAGGTTGTAGCTGTGCCAAAATCTAAGATTATAAAATTTTTCTTGGGACTCATTAAACTTATTGCGTTTGCCAGTCTATCAGAACCTACTTGTTTAAAATTTGCTTTTATATTCAAGATAGATTTTAAATTGAGATCTTTTATTTCATAACATTTAACTTTAGTTTTTTTTGATATAAATCTTTTAATAGAATTAAAGTTTTTTGGTACAACGCTACAAAATAGTATTTTTTCAATGTTCTTAAAATCTTTTGTTAAAGTTTTGAATTTTCTATTTAAAATTGAGTTTGTCATTAATTTTGAAGGTAAACTTATTTTTTTTAAAATCTTCTCTCTTGAATTTACTAAGAATAGTTTAGTGTTTGAATTTCCAATATCTCCTAAAATTAACATATATATTTATACTCTTTTTTTGATTAATCCCTTTAAATTGTTTTCAAAAATCTTCTTTAGATTTAGTTCAAATTTTTTTTTTGAAATATCTTTATTTACAAGCTCTCTTAAATTAGTTGTTGGGTAATTCTTTATAAATGGACTTTTTATTAAATTTATCCCAATACCAACGATTAAATAAGTATTATTCAATTTATTTACTTTTTCTTGTAATATTCCGCATATCTTTTTTTTTTGGATTAAAAGATCATTAGGTTTTTTAAAATAAATCTTTTTTTTATAATATTGCGAAATACATTTTTTAACCATTAAACAATTGATCTTAGTCAACTTATTTAAAGATATTTTAATGTTTTTTAGATTATAAAAAAAACTAACAAACAAATTTCCTTTATAGGAAACCCATTTTTTTCCATATTGTCCTCTACCATTGATTTGTAAGTCAGATAAGATCATACCAAAATCATAATTATAGTTTTTGATTATTCTTATTGCCGTACTGTTAGTGCTTTTTACTTTATCGAATTTAAATACTTTAAACTTCATTAAATAATATTGATTTTTGATACTGCATCGACTAATTGACTTGGAAAAATAAAATAAATCAAAATTATCAATGTTGAGGCTGCCAGAGAAAACTTTAACCATAGACTATGATCTTTGTCATAACTCTCTTTTTCTTCATCAAAATACATAATTTTAATTATTCTTAGATAATAAAAAGCTGCCACGACAGTCGATAACAATCCCACTATTGCCAAAAAATACATTGATTGTTCAATAACAGATTTAAATATGTAAAATTTAGCAAAAAAACCAGCTAAGGGAGGAATGCCTGCTAAAGAGAATAAAATAATTAATAAAGATAGCGAGAGCAATGGGTGATTTTTTGATAAACCTGATAAATCGTCAATTTTTTCATAGTAAACATTATTTCTTTTCATCATAAGAAGACATGAAAAAAATCCTAGGTTCATTACAATATATATAGTTATATATAAAACTGAACTTTGTATTCCATCATTAGATCCGGTTGCTAAACCTGCTAAAGCATATCCAATATGACTAATTGAGCTGTAAGCAATAAGTCTTTTTAAATTTTTCTGTCCAATTGCTGCTATTGCTCCAAAAAGCATAGACGCAATAGATATAAAAACTAAAATCAATTGCCATTGATCTATTAATTCTAAAAATGGAACATACAGAAATCTTATAAATACAGTCAAAGCCGCTATTTTCGGAACCATAGTAAAAAACAATGTGACAGATGTTGGAGATCCTTCATAAACATCTGGAGCCCACATATGGAAAGGTACAGCAGAGATTTTAAACGCTAAACCTACTAAGACAAAAACAATTCCAAAAGTTAGAGCATAGTCACTGTTATCAAATTGACCTGCTATTAAATTAAAATTTGTGGTACCTGTAAAACCATAAATTAAAGAACAACCATACAACAATAAACCTGAGGATAGAGCACTTAAAACAAAATATTTAAGTCCAGCCTCAGAAGATTTTATTTGATCTCTATTAAATGTTGCTAAAACGTATAAAGCTAATGATTGTAATTCTAGCCCCATATAAAAAACAATCAAATCATTTGAGCTAATCATTATCATCATTCCTAAAACAGAACTCAAAATTAATATTGGATATTCAATCTTAAAAATCTTAAAAGTTCTTAAATAATTTGATGAAATTATAAGAACAATAAAAGCAGCTAATAAAGTAATAATTTTCATAAATGAAGACAAATAATCTATAATTATACTGCTATTAAATATAACAGTTTGATCAACACTTATGGTTTCATTGAAAGTAATTACAGCAGTAATTAATAAAACTAGTAATGATGCATTCTGAATAATTTTTGAACTTTCTTTTTTGAATACGCCTAAAATAAGTAAAAACATTATTGATAACGCAAGAAAAATCTCTGGAAATACTAATTCAATATTATTCATTATTATTTTTTAACTAAATTATAATTATATTTATCAATTAAGTCAGTAATTGAGACTTCAATAGTATTTATTAATGGATCTGGATAAAAACCAAAATATAAAGTTGGAGCTGCTAAGCATGCAAGCGTGAAAATTTCTGATCTATTCAAATCCAACATTTTTTTTAAATCAGAATTCACCAGTTTACCAAAAATTACTCTTTTATATAACCACAGCATATAGGCAGCACCAATGATTACTCCTAAACTGGCTAATACTGCTACTAAAAAATTATCTTTAAAAGCTGCCATTAATATCAAAAATTCACCAACAAAACCACTTGTTCCTGGTAAGCCTAAGGCTGACAAAGTAAATATCATAAATAGTACTGCGTATTTAGGCACAATGGTTACAATGCCTCCATAAGTGTTGATTAGTCTTGAATGCATTCGATCATATACTACACCGACACATAAGAATAACGCTGCTGAAACAAGACCGTGACTAATCATTTGTATTATACTTCCCTCAATCCCTTGTTGTTGAATAGTAAAAATACCTAGTGTTACAAAGCCCATGTGTGCAACAGAGGAATAGGCAATTAATTTTTTCATATCCTCCTGCATTAGAGCGATAAGAGATGTGAAGATAATTGCAATAACACTCAAGGTGTAAATTAAAGGAGTAAAAATTTCTGAGGCTACAGGAAATAATCCTAGGGAAAATCTTATAAAACCATATCCCGCCATTTTAAGTAAAATTGCTGCTAACAAAACAGATCCTGCAGTTGGTGCTTCGACATGAGCATCTGGTAACCAAGTATGAACTGGCCACATAGGCGTTTTTACCGCGAAAGAACTAAAAAAAGCAAGCCATAACAAGTTTTGAAATTTAGCATCAATACCAAGTTCATAAAGTTTTATAAAGTCAGTCGTCCCAGTAATCCAATATATTGAAATTATAGCTACCAACATAAGCACTGATCCTAGAAGAGTGAAAAGAAAAAACTTAAAAGCAGAATAAACTCTTCTTGTGCCTCCCCAGATTCCAATTATTAAAAACATTGGAATTAATCCAGCCTCAAAAAATAAATAAAAAATTACAAGATCTAAAGAGCAAAAAACTCCAATCATGAAAGTTTCCATGATTAATATAGCTATTAAAAATTCATTTAATCGACTCTTAATTGAATTATTTACTGAAATTATACATAAAGGAGTTATAAAAGTTGTAAGAATTATAAAAAGAATTGAAATTCCATCGACTCCAACTTTATAATTTATAAATCCCTCAATCCAAATTCTATCTTCAACAAATTGAAATGCTGATGTATTTTGATCAAATAAAAACCATAAGTAAACTGAAAGAAAAAAATTTACGAGAGATGTAAATAAAGCAACGTATTTTACAGTTATTTTATTATCATTGCTACTCTTGGTAAAAAATAAAAAAAGTGCTCCTATTGATGGTAAAAGTATAAGTGATGAAAGGATTGGAAAATTCATTATTTTACAATTAGAAAAGTTAAGAGAGCTGAAAAACCGAGTAACATTATAAATGCATATTGGTAAATATAACCACTTTGAAATTTATTTGCTTTTAAAGAAAATTTTTTTATTAGTGCAGAAATTCCATCAGGCCCAAAACCATCAATAACTTTAATATCAAAAAACTTCCATAAAAATAATCCAAATCTTTTTGAAGGTTTAATTATTATATTTTCATAAAGCTCATCAAAATACCATTTGTTTAATAAAAATTCATATAAAGGTTTATTCACATTTGCAATTTGTGATGGTAATTCTTTATTTTTAACAAAAAGATAATAAGCTAATGGAATAGATATAGTCACAAGTACTGGTGTTAATAATAAAAACCATAGAGGTGGATGATCTGTGCTCAGTGGTTCCAAAAATAAAATTGAGCTATTCCAAAATTTATTTATTCCATCGTAACTTATAAATAATTCTTTAAACGTAAATCCAGCAAATATTGCTCCAATTGATAATAAAATCAAAGGTATTAACATTACCAGTGGAGACTCATGGGTTTCTTCAATCTTAATTTCTTCATTATTGTATTTTCCATGGAAAGTTTTGAATATTAACCTCCAAGAATAAATTGATGTTAGAAAGGCAGTAAATATTCCTATTCCAGCAGCGTAGTAACCTGTTGTTTTGCCACTTAAAAATGCGAACTCTATAATTGCATCTTTAGAATAAAAACCTGATAATAAGGGAAAGCCTGTTAAAGCTAAAGTTCCAATTATCATCAAAGTATAAGTGTAAGGCAGTTTTTTCCAAACTCCTCCCATCTTATTAATATCTTGCTCATCCTTAAATGCATGAATAACAGATCCAGATCCTAAAAATAATAAGGCTTTAAAAAATGCGTGAGTAAATAAATGAAACATAGCAACATTATACGCTCCTACACCTGCAGCAAAAAACATATATCCTAGTTGACTACAAGTAGAATAAGCAATTATTTTCTTTATATCAGTTTGTACTAGCGCGACACTTGCTGCAAATAAAGCAGTTGTCATTCCAACTACAGTCACAACGTTTAAAGCTAATTCTGAGTATTCAAAAATTGGTGAACATCTTACAACAAGAAAAACTCCTGCAGTAACCATTGTAGCTGCATGAATTAAAGCTGATACTGGAGTTGGGCCTTCCATTGCATCAGGCAACCAAGTGTGAAGAAAAATTTGTGCTGATTTACCCATTGCCCCAATAAATAAAAGCAAACAAATTAAATCTACTGCTTTAATTTCAATTCCCAAAAACAATAATTTTTTATCTATAATTGCTGGAATTTGTTCAAAAACCTCTGAATAATTTACTGTGCCAAACAAATAAAAAATTAAAAATATTCCAAGAGCAAAACCAAAATCTCCTACTCTATTAACAACAAAAGCTTTTATTGCTGCGGCATTAGCAGTCTCTTTTTTAAACCAAAAACCTATTAAAAAATAAGAACAAAGACCTACTCCTTCCCAACCAAAAAATAATTGTATAAAATTATCTGCAGTTACCAACATTAACATCGCAAATGTAAATAATGATAGGTAAGCCATAAATCTTGGTTTGTGTGGATCATGGGACATATACCCAATTGAATAAATATGAACCAGTGCAGAAACAGAAGTTACAACTACAAGCATTACCGCTGATAATGGATCAATATTCATTGACCAATTTACATTTAATGATCCAGAATTAATCCATGTTGCAATTACAATGTTATCTTCATATTGATTAACAATGACCTCATAAAAAACTAGAACTGAGAGCACAGCTGATATAGATACTAATAAACTAGTAATAATCTCTGAATTTCTGTCTCCAATATATTTACCAAAAAAACCTGCTGTGATTGCAGCGATTAAAGGCAATGCTATTATAGAAATTTCCATTTTACCCTTTTAATGAATCAATCTCCTCAACACGAATAGTTCCTGCATTTCTGTAATAGACAACAATTATTGCTAGACCTATTGCCGCCTCAGCTGCAGCTACAGTTAAAATGAATAAAGTGAAAACTTGACCTGCTATATCTCCAAGATAAATCGAAAAAGAAACTAAATTAATATTAACGGCTAGTAGTATTAACTCAATACTCATCAAAATTACAATAATATTTTTTCTATTTAAAAAGATACCAATTACTCCAATACTAAAAATGACTGCACCTAAAGTTAAATAATGTCCCAAACTTATATCAATCATCAATTTTTACTCCTGTTTTAGAGGGAACCTCTAAAACCTCAATACCCTCTGATCTTTCTCTAGATATTTGTTTTAAATAGCTTTGTTTTTTTACACCTTCTCTTTGTCTAAAAGTAAGAACAATTGCACCGATCATTGCAACCAATAATATCATCCCGCTTATTTGAAATACATGAATATAGTCAGTGTATAAAATTTGACCTAAAGAATGAGTATTGCTAATTTCGCTAGAAATTTTTGAATTAGTAGCATTAATCAATTCAGGCTTATATTTCCATCCACCCACTACAATAATTAACTCAAAAAAAATAATGGTGCTTATAATTAAACCAATAGGTATATGACTTGAACTTTGTTTAGAAACAAACCATTGATTTTTTTGTTGAGCAACATTCAGCATCATTACTACAAACAAAAATAAGACAGCAACTGCTCCAACATATACAATTAGCATTATCATGCCTAAAAATTCTGCACCAATCATAATAAAAAGACATGAAATACTTATAAAATCTAGAATTAAAAAAAAAACTGAGTGCACAGTATTTTTTGAAACTGTAACCATAATAGCGGAAATAACTGCAATAATAGAAAATACATAAAAAAATATTGCATGTGCTATCATAAAATTATCTATAAGGATTATCTGATTTAATATTTGCAGCTAAAATATTTTCCCATCTATCTCCATTATCAAGTAATTTTTCTTTGGTATAATAAAGTTCTTCTCTTGTTTCAGTTGAAAATTCAAAATTTGGACCTTGTACTATTGCATCCACAGGACAAGATTCTTCGCATAATCCACAATATATACACTTCATCATGTCTATATCGTAACGAGTAGTTTTTCTGCTACCATCATTTCTTTCTGAAGACTCAATAGTTATAGCTTGCGCTGGACAGACAGCTTCACATAATTTGCAAGCAATACATCTTTCCTCACCATTTGGATATCTTCTTAGCGCATGTTCTCCTCTAAACCGCGGGCTAATTTTTCCTTTTTCAAATGGATAATTAATTGTTTTTTTTGATTTAAAAATTTCTTTTACAGCAATAAACAATCCAGTTACAAAATCTAACATTAATATTGTTTTTAAAAATCTTGTAATCTTCATTTAAATCGTAGGTAAAAGGTTAAAATAAAACAAATAGCTTGCTGTTAATACAACATAGATTAATGAAAATGGAAGAAATATTTTCCAACCCAATCTCATTAGTTGATCATAACGATATCTTGGCACAATAGCTTTAACTAAAGCAAATAAAATAAATAATAATAAAATCTTTAAAATTAACCATATAGCTCCAGGTATTAAATTAAATGGATATAAATCTATAGGAGATAGCCATCCACCTAAAAATAAAATTGAACCAAGAGCACACATTAATAGAATATTTGCATATTCTCCTAACCAAAACATTGCATACATCATTCCAGAATATTCTGTTTGATATCCGGCAACTAATTCAGCCTCAGCTTCAGGTAAATCAAATGGTGGTCTATTAGTTTCTGCTAAAGATGAAATAAAAAAAATTACAAACATAGGAAATAGTGGAATAACAAACCACATTTTTTCTTGTGCAATTACTATATCGCTCAAATTTAACGATCCTACGCATAACAAAACATTTATTATAATAATACCTATTGAAACTTCATAAGACACCATTTGTGCGGCTGATCTTATTGATCCCAAAAAAGGATATTTTGAATTAGAAGCCCATCCTCCCATGATAATTCCGTAAACACCAAGTGATGAGACTGCAAAAATATAAAGTATACCAACATTAATATTAGCTAAAACTTGATTTTCTCCAAAAGGAATAACGGCCCAAGCAACTAGTGCTAGTGTCATAGTAATTATTGGGGCTAAAATGAAAATTACTTTGTTTGAACTTGATGGAATAATGATTTCTTTAAAAATATATTTTAATGCATCTGCTAAAGATTGTAATAACCCAAATGGTCCAACTACATTTGGACCTTGTCTTTTTTGAACAAAAGCCCAAACTCTTCTATCTAGCCAAACAATCATCGCTACCGAAACTAAAACAGGCACTAGAAGGAACAAAATCTTATAAACTTCTTGAAAAATTAAATTAACATATTCCATATGTTACCCTTCAGTACCTGTAGGTTTAATTTCTATTTTTGAATTATTGCAATTCAGCATTGTTTTAGATGAACGTGCAATAACATTTGAGAAATAGTAATCTTTAATTATGATTTTTAAGGCTTCATTTTCAAATTCATTTGAATTTAAATTTTTGTTTAAAGAAGCATTTTTTTTTTCATTTTTTAGATTTAAATAATTAAACATACTACTTTCTAACTCTTCTTTATCATTAAAAAGTTTTCTGTTATTCATAAACTCTGCTAGATCATTTAAAATTTGCCAATCTTCTTTAGCCTCACCAGGTGGGTATGAAGCTTTAAAAGCTTTTTGGATTTTTCCTTCTAAATTCGTATAATGTCCAGATTGCTCAGTATATGCGGCACCCGGTAAAATAATATCTGCTAACTCTGCTCCATTATCACCGTGACTTCCTATATAAATTACAAATTCATTAGTTTTATTAAATCTTAAATTATCTTGTCCTAAAAGAAAAATTAAATCAAAATTATTTTCTCCTAAGACTCTTATTAAATCTTTATCATAATTTATAATGTCTAAATCCAAATTACCGACAGTTGCAGCATCTGAAGATAATATATTTAGGGAATTCCATTCTTCATTAGACTTAAAATTATCTGATAAAAATTTTTTAGATAAGTTAAATAAATAGTTTGCTGATTTAGATCTTAAAAATGACTCCCCAAAAATGATAACGGGCTTTTGAGCTTTTATTATATCTTTAGATAATTCGTGATTGTTCTCAAAAATATCTTTTATTGTTTTTGTTTTGCCATCAAGGCTTTGGTAAGGATAAGTTAGATCTCCAATATTATTTAAAGATACAATTTTTACCCCATTTTTGAGATATGCTTTTCTTATTCTTGCATTTAACATTGTGGCTTCAAATCTGGGATTTGTACCAATTAATAAAATAAGGTCTGTTTCCTCTATCCCATTTATTTTTGAATTAAATAAATAATTTTCTCTATTGGAGTTATCGACAAATATATTTGATGATCTTGACTCATAATTTTTTGTATCAATTGTTCTCTCAAAAAATTCCTTAAAGATATAACTTGCCTCCATATTTGTAAGATCGCCAACAAAACCAGCTATTTTATCTTTATTAGTATTGTTAATTTTTGATTTTATAATTTTATAAACTTCATCCCATGATGCTTTTTCAAATTTATTATTGTATTTAATGTATGGCGTATCAAGTCTTTGATTTAATAAACCATCACATGCGTATCTTGTTTTATCAGATATCCATTCTTCGTTAATGTCTTCATTGATTATTGGTAAGACTCGTTTTACCTCCCAGTCGTATGTGTCAACTCTTATGTTGGATCCGACAGCATCCATTATATCAATAGTCTCTGTTTTTTTTAATTCCCAAGGTCTAGCTTCGAAGACATATGGTTTAGATGTCAAAGCACCAACGGGGCATAGATCTATAACGTTACCAGACAATTCTGATTGTATCGATTTTTCTAAATATGTTGTTATTTGCATATCCTCACCCCTTCCGATTGCACCAAGTTCAGGCACGCCAGCTATTTCTGTTGCAAATCTGATGCATCTAGTACAATGAATACATCTTGTCATTTGTGTTTTAATTAGTGGTCCCATATATTTATCAGGAACTGCTCTTTTATTTTCTTTAAACCTTGATTTATCAATTCCATAAAACATGGATTGATCTTGAAGATCACATTCCCCACCTTGATCACAAACAGGACAATCAAGGGGATGATTGGCTAACAAAAATTCCATAACACCTTTTCTTGATCTTTCTATTTTTGGAGTATTTGTTTTTATAACCATTCCTTCAGCCGCAGGCATAGCGCATGATGCTACGGGTTTTGGAGATTTCTCCATCTCGACAAGACACATTCTACAATTTCCAGCAATTGATAATTTTTCATGGTAACAAAATCTAGGTATTTCAACCCCAGCTTTTTCACAAGCTTGTAAAACAGTTAGACCTTCCTCTACTTCAACCTCTATATCATTTACCTTTAATTTAAGCATTTTTATCTAATAAGTGTTGATCTACCAAATAAGGAATATTTTGAGTCTCTTTTACAATTGGATCAAAATTATTTCTTTTTTTAATTTCATCCTTAAAGTGTCTTAATAAACCTTGGACTGGCCATGATGATCCCTCACCAAAAGCACAGATTGTATGACCTTCTATTTGCTTTGTTACATCACCAAGCATATCTATTTCATCTTTTGATGCCTCACCTTTGGCCATTCTTTCAAGCATTCTCCACATCCATCCTGAGCCTTCTCTACAAGGTGTACATTGGCCACAACTTTCGTGTTTATAGAATCTTGCAATTCTTGCCATACATTTAATTATGTCTTGATCTTTATTGATAACAACAACTCCTGCTGTTCCTAATCCACTTTTTTCAGCCATTAAAGAGTCGAAATCCATCGTTAGTGTTTCACATTTTTCTTTAGGTATTAATGGCATTGAAGATCCCCCAGGAATTACAGCTTGTAAATTTTCCCAACCACCAATTACACCACCTGCATGAACCTCAATCAATTCTTTCAAGGGTATATTCATTTCTTCCTCAACATTACATGGATTATTAACATTTCCGGATATACAAAAAATTTTTGTACCTGTATTTTTTTCTCTACCTAAAGATGCAAACCATTTACCACCTCTTCTTAAAATTGTTGGAACAACAGCTATAGTCTCAACATTGTTAATTATTGTTGGGCATCCATATAAACCAATTAACGCAGGAAATGGTGGTTTTAATCTTGGTTGACCTTTGTTTCCTTCAATGCTTTCGAGTAAAGCTGTCTCCTCACCACAAATGTATGCACCAGCACCATAATGAATATAAATATCTAAGTCCCAACCAGTACCAGCTGCATTCTTTCCAATTAATTTTTTTTCATAAGCTTCATCTATCGCAGCCTGAAGCTTTTGGCCGTCTATAAAATATTCACCTCTTATATATATATAGCAAACATGAGCCTGCACTGCATAAGATGCAATCAGACAACCCTCTATTAGTTTA
>CABYNK010000009.1 GCA_902520355.1 uncultured Pelagibacteraceae bacterium | reverse complement strand
TTTTAGACCATCCTCAACATTTTTCATCGCTAATCTTTGAGTTGTAACAGGATAAATAACTATATTATAACCAAGTTCTTCTAGTTGTTTATAATTTAATAATTTAGTTTTACCGAATTCAGTCATATTAGCTAACAAATAACATGATAGTTCTCCTCTAACTTTTTCGAAATCTTTTTCATCATAAAGTGCCTCAGGAAAAACAATTTCTGCACCAGCATCAATATAAGCTTTACATCTGTTGATCATTTTGTCTATACCTTCAACACTTTTTGCATCAGATCTTGCAATGATTTTAAAATTATTATCTTTTTTTGCTGAAACACATTCCTTAATTTTTTTAATCATTGCTTCAGTAGATATCAATTCTTTGTTATCCAAGTGACCACACCTTTTTCTCTCAATTTGATCTTCTATATGAACTCCCGTAATTCCAAACTCTTCAAAAGTTTCTATAGTTTCTTTGCAAGATTTAAATCCCGTGTCTATATCAACAATCGTAGGAAGGTTTGTAACTCTAGAGATTAGATATGATCGCGTACTAACATCTTGCAAAGTAGTTAAGCCAATATCTGGAAATCCAAGATCATTAGCCATTACACCTCCAGAAACATAAACTGCATCATAGCCTATCTCTTCAATTAATTTTGCAGTAAGAGGATTATAAGCACCAGGAACTCTTAATATTTTTTTTGATTTTAATTTTTCCGAAAAATCTTTTCTTTTTTGTATTGGTTCCTTTTCGACGAAGTGCATTAAAAAATTCCTTTTTTTAAATTTCGTTTAATTTTGCTTTTTTTAACTATAATATTTAAACTATCTAGTTGGCCGGGTTTCAATTTTTTTAAGTTTTGCACTGTCTTTAAAAATCTGTTTATTTCTTTTTTATCCAATATATCTTCAGTTAAAGTTAAAAATTTGTTAATATAATTTTTTCTCTTGAACGGTCGAGAACCGTAAGGGTGAGCATCTGCAACTCCCTGTTCTTCAGAAATTTTTTTTCCATTTTTAAGAGTTATTGTTACCTTTGCACCAAAAGCTTTTTTCTTAGGATTTGGATCATGATATCTTTTAGTCCATTTTTTATCTTCATGTGTTTTGATTGATCTCCATATCTTAATTGTACTTTTCTTCTTCGCTCTAGCCTTTGAATAAGATTTAACATGATGCCAATCGCCATCCTCTAACGCTACAGCAAAAATATACATTATTGAGTGATCTAAAGTTTCTCTACTTGCATTTGGATCCATTTTTTGAGGATCGTTAGCACCTGTACCAATTACATAATGAGTATGATGACTAGTATAAATATCAATTTTTTTAATTTGATTAAGATTTGAAACTTTATTTTTTAATTTTTTTGCAAGATCAATTAATGCTTGTGATTGATATTCAGCAGAATATTCTTTTGTGTAAGTCTCGAGTATAGCTCTTTTAGTCTCATTCTTTTTTGGAAGTGGAACTTTGTATGATGCTTTTTTTCCATCTAAAATTCTTGCTATGACACTATCCTCACCTTCATAAATTGGACTTGGAGCACCTTCGCCGCGCATAACTCTATCAACAGCTTCAATTGCAAGTTTACCAGCATGTGCTGGAGCATAAGCTTTCCAACTAGAAATTTCACCTTTTCTAGACTGCCTTGTTGAAATAGTTGTGTGTAAAGCTTGTTGGACTGCTTGATAGATTGTTTCTGTATTTAGTTTTAGCATTGATCCAATTCCAGCTGCAACACTTGGTCCTAAATGAGCTATGTGATCTACTTTATGTTTATGTAAGCAAATTCCTTTTACTAAATTAACTTGAACTTCATAGGCAGTTATTATTCCTCTTAAAAGATCAAGACCACTTTTTTTGTTTTGTTGTGCAACACTTAGTAAGGGTGGGATGTTATCACCAGGGTGACTATAGTCTGCAGCTAAAAAAGTATCATGAAAATCAAGTTCTCTTACGGCAGTGCCATTACTCCATGCAGCCCATTCACAATCAAATTTTATTTTACTATTAACGCCAAATAATGTTGCACCGTTTTTTCTCAAATGTTTTAAAGCCATTTCTCTAGATGAAATAACTGGATGTCTATTTAATGAAGCTATTGCAACTGAAGCGTTATCAATAATTCTATTAATCACCATTTCTATCGCTTCTTTATCTAATTTAGCATTATCGCTAGCAATTTCTGCAATTTTCCAAGCTAGTTGTTTTTTTTTGGGTAAGTGAATTTTAGATGGGAAAACTTTTACATTATGTGTGATCAAAATAACTCCTAACAGAGAACTGTTCTAATAGTTAAAAAAAAATAATCAATATTAAAGATATTTTGTTACAATTTTTTCAATACCAATAAAGTCTTTTATTAAGTGGTTATGGTAAATTTCAGTTGTATTTTTTTCTGTGTACCCATCTTCAAGCAAAATTACTGGGATTCCCGCAGCTTTAGCCGCATTAGCATCTGTTTCACTATCGCCAATCATTAAAGTTTTTTTAGGATCCCCATCTAAAATTTCAACTACAGATGTTAAGTGTCTTGGATCAGGTTTACAATAATCAAATGTGTTGTGACCCGCTACATATTCAAAAAAATCATAAATTCCAATTTTTTTTAAAAGATCAATTGCTAGATGTTCTTGCTTATTTGTGCAAACACCCATTGAAATTTTTTTTTCTTTTGACCATATTAAAAAATCTTTAACTCCATCAATTAATTTACTTTCATTTACAATATTGTTTCCGTAATACTCTACAAATTCTTTGACCATTTCTTTTTTAATTTTTTCATCTTGTACTTTTCCAAATTCTTTTTTGGCCTGACCCCATATAGATCGACCAAGCATTGCACCAGCTCCTTGACCTACTAAGTTCCTTATTTCTTCGGTAGACTTGGTTGGATATCCAAATTTATTCATCACATGATTGTGAGCTCTCATCAAGTCTGGGGCTGTATCTACTAAAGTCCCATCTAAATCAAAAAGAATAGTGTAAATTTGTTTCATAAATAAAAGTATTTTTAAGAAATATTTTGTGAATTAAGAAAGATATATACTTAATGTAAGTAATTTTCTAGATGAAACAATTGAAAATAATTAAGCTTCAAAATTCACTGAGAATTAAATTCCTAAAATCTAAAGTAAATATGATAGCTCCAGAAACAATCTTTTTTTCAAAAGATACTAAAATTGGAAAAAATGTAACTATAGAGCCTTATGTAGTTATTGGATCAAAAGTAAAGATTGGAAATAATGTTATTATAAAATCATTCAGCCATTTAGAGAATTGTAAAATCGAAAATAAAGTTGAGATTGGCCCTTATGCAAGAATAAGACCTGGTACCACTTTAAAAGAAGGGTCTAAGATTGGGAATTTTGTTGAAATTAAAAAAAGTATTGTTGGAAAAAAATCTAAGGTAAATCATTTAACCTACATTGGTGACACTTCAATTGGTAAATCAGTTAACGTTGGAGCAGGAACAATTACATGCAATTATGATGGATTAAAAAAATACAAAACTAAAATAAAAGATAGAGTTTTTATTGGTTCTAACTCTTCCTTAGTAGCCCCTGTAACACTCGCAGAAAATAGTATAATTGGAGCCGGATCAGTAATTACTAGAAATGTTAGTAAAAAATCTTTAGCTCTCACTAGAAGTCAACAACTAGAGGTTAAAAATTATAAAAGAAAGTCTAAATAATTATGTGTGGAATAATCGGGATTAATAGCAACAGACCTGTCTCATCAACAATAATTAGCTCTTTAAAAAAATTAGAGTATAGAGGATATGATTCAGCCGGTATAGCAACATTTTCAAACAATGAAATTAATGAGATTAAATCTGAGGGAAGAGTTGATAATCTTGAAAATAATCCATTAGTTCAAAAAATGGAAGGAACTATTGGAATAGGACATGTTCGTTGGGCTACTCATGGTTTGCCAAATAGCATTAATGCTCATCCTCACTCTTCACAAAATGTTTCTGTAGTTCATAATGGAATAATTGAAAATTCTACCTTGTTAAAAAAATTTTTAGTAAGCAAAGGTCATAAATTTAAGTCACAAACTGATACTGAAGTAATTGTACATTTGATTACAGAAAATTTAAAAACTGAAAATATTGTCAATTCAATTAAAAAAACTCTTAAATCTCTTCATGGAAGTTTTGCACTAGGCATAATATTTAAAGATCAACCTGATTTAATTGTTGGAGCAAGAAGAGGATCGCCATTAGCTGTTGGATATGGTCCAAATGAAAATTATTTAGGTTCAGACTCATATGCACTGAAAGCCATGACGAATAAGATTACTTATCTAAATGATGGTGAATTTTGTATTATAAAAAAAGATCATGTTGAATTTTTTAATGAGGATGGAGGCAAGATAAATAAAAAAGTTTTAGAATTATCAGTTGAGGATGAGAAATATGACAAAGGAGATTACAAACATTTCATGGCTAAAGAAATAGAAGAACAACCTACAACATTAAAAAATGGGATTAATGAATATGTAGATACATTAAATAATGATATTAATATTTATAACTTTCCTTGGAAAAACAATGAAATTTCCTCTGTAACCTTAATTGGTTGTGGAACAGCTTATCATTCTTGTATGCTTGCAAAATACTGGTTCGAAGAACTAACCTCATTGGATGTTAATGTAGATATCGCTTCAGAGTTTAGATATAGAAAAAATAAATTTAAGAGAGAAACTTTATATATATTTGTATCCCAATCTGGTGAAACAGCTGATACTTATGCAGCATTAGATTTATGTAATCAAAATGATATGAAAACATGTGCAGTTGTGAATGTAATTGAAAGCTCAATTGCAAGAGATTCTAAATTTGTTTTACCAATACATTGTGGTACTGAGATTGGTGTTGCATCAACCAAAGCTTTTTTGGGTCAAATCCTTATATTATATATTTTAGCTTTAAAACTTGGATTATTAAGAAAAGATTTAAAAAAAAAGTTATTTAATGAAAAACTCAAAGACCTTAAATCTCTTCCTAAACTAGCAGAAAAGACTTTATTGACTGACAATAAGATACAAGCAATATCAAACACTTTTAACGAGGCTAAGGGTTCAATGTTTTTAGGAAGAGGATTTTCTTTTCCAATAGCATTAGAAGGTGCATTAAAATTAAAAGAACTATCTTATATTCATGCCGAAGGTTATCCAGCCGGTGAAATGAAACATGGTCCACTAGCTCTTATTGAGGAAGGAATGCCTGTTGTTGTATTGGCACCAAGAGACAACTATTATAAGAAAACAATTTCTAATATGCAGGAAGTTATTGCAAGAGGAGCAAAAGTTTTATTAATAACAAATAAAAGTCGTGATGAAGTGGTTTCTGAAAATATTTGGGAAAAAATAGAAGTTGAAAGTGCTGGCGAGGATCTTTTGCCCTTTCTTTTAACAATACCCTTACAGAAATTAGCTTATTATTCAGCTCTTAAAAAAGGCTTTGATATAGATAAGCCTCGAAATTTGGCTAAGTCAGTAACCGTTGAATAATAGATAAACTCTGATACAACAATCCTGAGTTGAACATGAAAAATTGGAAAATAAATAGTTGGAGAAAATATCCGGTAAAACACATTCCTGAATACCCGGATAAAAAAGAATTAGATCAAGTTTTAAATAAAATTAAAACTTTTCCACCTTTGGTCTTTGCTGGTGAAACAAGACATCTGAAACAACAATTAGCTGAGGTGGTTGATGGTAAAGCTTTTTTACTTCAAGGTGGAGATTGTGCAGAAAGTTTTGCTGAATTTAATCCAGATAATATACGAGATACTTTTAAAGTTATTTTGCAGATGTCGTTGGTATTAACTTATTCTGCATCACTTCCAGTAATTAAACTTGGAAGAATAGCTGGTCAGTTTGCTAAACCAAGAAGTGCACCAATGGAAAAAAAAGGTGATATTGAGCTTCCAAGTTATCTTGGTGACAATGTAAATGGAATAGAATTTAGTGAGAAGGCAAGAAAATACGATCCAAAAAGACTTTTTAAAGCTTATTCTCAATCAGCATCAACACTAAATCTTTTAAGAGCATTTTCTCATGGTGGATTCGCTGACTTAAAAAAAGTTCATTTATGGAACTTAGGATATATTAAGAAAAGCCCTCAAGCAAAAAAATTTAAGGAACTTGAAGACAAAATTGCAGATGCTTTAGCATTCATGGATGCTTGTGGAATAAATTCAGATTTTAACAGAAGATTGAAGACAGTAAATTTTTGGACATCACACGAGGCTTTACATTTACCTTTTGAAGAAAGTATGACTAGAATAGACTCTACTACTGGGGAACATCATGCGACCTCTGCTCACTTTGTTTGGATTGGAGATAGAACGAGACAGATTGACGGTGGACATGTTGAATATTGTAGAGGAATTGAGAATCCAATTGGAATAAAATGTGGACCTACTAGTAAACCAGATGAAATAGCTAAAATCTGTAATCTTATAAATCCTAAAAATGAAAAAGGTAAGATTACTTTGATCTCAAGATTTGGTCACGATAGTGTTGAAAAGTATTTGCCAAAACTTATTAGAGGAATTAAAAAAGAGGGTGTAAATGTAATTTGGTCCTGCGATCCAATGCACGGAAATACCATAAAATCAACAACAGGTTATAAAACTAGAAGATTTAATAATGTTTTAAAAGAGGTCAAAGATGTGTTTGCAGTTCATCAAAGTGAAGGTTCATATGCTGGTGGATTACATATTGAAATGACAGGACAAAATGTTACTGAATGTACTGGTGGTGCTAAAAACATACAAGATCAAGATTTGTCAAGTAGATATCATACTCATTGCGATCCTAGATTAAATGCTGACCAGGCTTTGGAGTTAGCTTTTTTAATTTCTGATGAGATTAAAAAGAATAGCAGCTATTCCAAAAACGCTATTCAAGCGGCATCTTAAGCTATTGCATTAAAATTTTAGATAGTTAGATATATTGTGATGACACCATCAGAAAAAGTAAAATTTATCTCAAACTGGATTAAATCTTATGTTGATAAGATGCCAAATAAGGCACAATCATTAGTTATTGGAATATCTGGTGGTATAGATTCATCTGTTTCAAGTACTTTAAGTGCGATGACTGGTATCAAAACTATTGTTTTAACAATGCCAATTAAACAAAAAGAAAATCAACATGATCTCAGTTTAAAGCATCAACAATGGCTGGTAAAAAATTTCAAAAATGTAGAAGCTCACACTTTAAGTTTGGATAAACTTTTTGAAACATTTTCAACAACACTAAATAAATTTGATAATGAGCATGGTTTTGCTAACTCTAGAGCAAGACTGAGAATGACTACCCTTTACCAGGTTGCAGCTGCAAACAAAGGTATTGTAGTTGGAACAGGAAATAAAGTAGAGGATTTTGGCGTAGGCTTTTATACAAAATATGGAGATGGTGGTGTTGATATATCACCTATAGCAGACTGTAATAAAAGTGAAGTATGGGAACTTGGCAAAGAATTAGGCATATTAAAAGAAATTATTGATGCTCCACCAACTGATGGATTGTGGGATGATGGAAGAACAGATGAAGGTCAATTAGGATTCAAATATTCAGAACTTGAAGATGCAATGGGAAACCCAAATTCACCTCACAGAGAACAATACGAAAAAATTCGAAATCAAAACTTGCATAAAATGGAGCCAATTCCAGTTTGCAAGATTCCTAGTTAATCAATTAGATTAACAAATCATCAAATAAGGTATATTTCTTAATCAACTGATATGGATATTTTTTTAACAAATAATTTAAGTAATAAAAAAGAGCATTTTATTCCTAAAGAAAAAAATAATGTGGGAATGTATGTTTGTGGACCTACAGTTTATGATGATCCTCATATAGGAAACGCAAGACCTTTAGTAATTTTTGATATTTTATTTAAGTTATTAAAAAACGAATTTCCCTCAGTAACATATGTAAGAAATATAACTGATATTGATGACAAAATAATTAAATCCTCACAAGAACAAAAAGTTTCTACAAAAGAGCTTACAGAAAAAGTAACAAAGAGTTTTTTTGAAGATTGTGAGTTTCTTAATTGTGAAAATCCCACTCATCAACCAAAAGCAACAGAACATATTGATCTAATGATTGAAATGATAAATCACTTAATAAAAAAAGGATTCGCATATGAAAATAAAAAACATGTTTATTTTGAAGTTAAAAAATTTTCTGATTATGGCAAATTATCTAATAAAAATTTGGAAGATTTAGTTGCTGGATCTAGAATAGAAATCAGTGAAAATAAAAAAAATTCTGAAGACTTTGTTCTGTGGAAACCATCAAATAATGATGAACCTGCTTGGGACTCACCCTGGGGCAAAGGTAGACCAGGATGGCATTTAGAGTGTTCAGCTATGTCAAAAAAGTTCTTAGGAAATGAATTTGATATTCATGGTGGAGGCATAGATCTTATCTTTCCTCATCATGAAAATGAAATAGCTCAATCTAGATGTGCCAATGATACAAAAGTTTTTGCAAATTATTGGGTGCACAACGCTTTTATTACTATGTCTAATGAAAAAATGGCAAAGTCACAAGGTAACATTCTTAAAATAAAAGATTTTAGAAATAAGATTAGTGGTCAAATAATCAGATTGGCTTTAATGAGTGCTCATTATAAACAACCATTAGATTGGAACGATAAATTATTAAGTGATTGTGAAAGCACTTTAGACAAATGGTATAAAGTGTATTCACCTAATCTTAAATCTGTAAAAGTTTCGGATGAAATTTTAAAACCATTGTATGAAGATTTAAATACACCTGGTTATATTACTAATCTTCACAAGTTATATGAAAAAGCTAGTAAAGGTGAAAATATAGATTTATTTATCTCAGCATGTAAATTTATTGGTTTGATGAATGAAACTAGTGAGCAATGGAATGAATTTAAAAAGAAAAGAGTATCTATAACTAAGTCTGAAATTGAAAATATGGTCAGTTTGAGAGATAAAGCCAGAAAAAATAAGAATTTTAAAGAAGCTGATAGAATTAGAGATGAGCTCTTAGACAAAGGTGTTTTAATAGAAGACAAAGATGGTAAAACACTCTGGAAATTTAAATGAGCAAAGAAAGATTATACATATTTGATACAACTCTTAGAGATGGAGCTCAAACACAAGGAGTAGACTTTTCTTTAGAAGATAAAGAAAAAATTGCTTTAGCCTTAGATAATTTGGGTGTGGATTATATAGAAGCAGGATGGCCTGGGGCTAATCCAACTGATACAGAATTTTTTCAAAAGAAACATAACTTCAAAAATTCAAAACTAACATCTTTTGGAATGACTAAGAGATCAGGACGAAGTGCAGAAAATGACACTGGTTTATCTGCACTTATGAATTCTAATACCTCAGCAGTATGTTTAGTGGGCAAGTCATGGGATTTTCATGTTGATGTTGCTTTAGGAATAACAAATGAGGAAAACTTAGAAAATATTTCAGAAAGTGCCAAACATTTTGTAAAAGCAAAAAAGGAATTTATGTTTGATGCAGAACATTTTTTTGATGGTTATAAAGCTAATCCAAAATATGCGCTTTCCTGTATTAAAGCTGCTTATGACCAAGGTGCTAGGTGGGTGATTCTATGTGATACGAATGGGGGTACACTTCCACATGAAGTTACAAAGATAGTTGGTGAAGTTACAAAAGTAGTTCCAGGAAAAAATTTAGGAATTCATGCACATAATGATACTGGTAATGCAGTTGCTAATTCATTAGCAGCAGTATTGTCTGGTGTTCGACAAATTCAAGGTACAATAAATGGGTTAGGTGAAAGATGTGGAAATGCAAATTTGATGTCATTAATACCAACATTTTTTTTAAAGAAAGATTTTTCATCTCAATTTGAAATTGGAATTAAATCAAAAAACATTAAAAATCTAACCGATTGTTCAAGACTTTTAGATGAAATCTTAAATAGAAAACCTAACCAACATTTACCTTATGTAGGTGCTGCAGCTTTTTCACATAAAGGAGGATTGCATGTATCCGCTGTGCAAAAAGATCCAAAAACTTATGAACATATCGATCCAGAGGAAGTTGGTAACACAAGAAATATTGTTGTTTCTGATCAATCAGGAAAATCTAATATTATTTCTAGATTAAAAAGTATTAAAATTGATATTCAAGAAAATGATCCAAAAATTAAAAAATTGTTAGATGAAGTGAAAGATAGAGAATTCATTGGTTATAGTTATGACGGTGCTGATGCATCATTTGAGTTATTAGCAAGAAGAATTATTGGAGAAATACCAAGATACATATCTATTAATGAGTACGACGTTTCAGTAAAAAAAAATAGATCTGGCGAAATTGTTTCTTCAGCTAAAGCTCAATTAGAAGTTGATGGGGAAAAAATTATGTGTGAAGGAGAGGGAAATGGTCCAGTAAACGCTCTAGATAATGCCATCAGGCAAAATGTTGATAGACTAGCCAAGTACTCAAAATATTTAAAAGATTTAAAATTGGTAGACTATAAAGTTAGAATATTGAATACAGGAACCGAGGCTGTAACAAGAGTTTCAATTGAAAGCACAGACTCTAAAGGAAAAAATTGGTTTACTATTGGTGTCTCAACAAACATTATCGATGCTTCATTTAAAGCATTAATTGATAGTTTGGATTATAAATTATTTAAAGATAATGCACCTGCAAGTAAATAAATGAGTAAGGATAAGATCTCATTTATTCTTCATAAACCTCAATTATCAGAAAATATTGGTGCCTGCGCTAGAGCAATTAAAAATTTTAATTTCAAGAAATTAGTTTTAATCAACCCTAAACCTATTTTTCCAAATGACAAAATTTTAGCCACATCGGTAGGAGCTAAAGATATTATCAAACAAAGTAAAAATTATGATAATTTGGAAGAAGCAATAAGCAAAATTGATATTGTTATTGCCACTTCTGCAAGATTTAGGAACAAAAATGTCAAACACATTAACTTGCATGATTTAAAAGAAATTAATTTTAAAAAGAAAATTGGTTTTTTGTTTGGTTCAGAGGCATCAGGTTTATCAAACGAAGAAATTAGTTATGCTAATTATACGTTACAAATACCTACTAATCCTGATTTTAAATCTTTAAATTTATCACATAGCCTGATCATTATTGCTCAATACGTATCTAGTATTATTAAGCTTAGGAAAACTCCATTTAAAAAATCAAAAAAAATTAAATCTGCAAGTAAAAAAGAAATTCAATCAATGTTAAGTCTTTGTGTTAAAAATTTAGATGAAATTAATTTTTTTAGACCCAAGGAAAAGAGACCCAAAATGCTTGAGAACCTGAGAAATATTTTTTATAAAATGGAGTTATCTGATAAAGAAACACGTATATTATCAGGTGTATTTGCAAGTTTAGGTAAAAAACGTTGATTGACAAACAAAAGAGTAAGTTTATAAGACCCAATACCAAATGACAAAAAGAATTAACTCTAAACATAAAGTTGATAGAAGACTAAAAGTTAACCTATGGGGCAGACCTAAGAGCCCTTTCAATAAAAGAGCTTACGGACCAGGTCAGCACGGTCAGACTAAACAAGGTAAACCTTCAGATTATGGTATTCAGCTGCAAGCAAAACAAAAGCTTAAAGCTTATTATGGAAACATTAATGAGAGACAATTCAGAAATATTTATAAAAAAGCTTCCATGCTTAAAGGTGACACCAGTGAGAACTTAATTGGCCTTCTGGAGAGAAGATTAGATGCAGTAATTTATAGAGCTAAGTTTGCTACAACAATTTTTTCTGCCAGACAGTTAATCAACCACGGTCACGTAAAAGTAAATGGAAAAAAAGTAAACATTTCTAGTTACTTAATAAAAGAAGAAGATAGTATTGAAATAAGAGACAAATCTAAACAACTAGCAATCATTGATATAGCGTTAGCAAGTAAAGAGAGAGAAGCACCTGAATATATTCAATTAGATCAAAAAAATAAAAAATTTAAGTTTGTTAGAGTTCCAAAATTTGAAGAAGTTCCTTATCCTATAGTTATGGAGCCAAACTTGGTAATTGAATATTATTCTAGATAATAATTATTTTTTAAAATTAATTCCTTTATCAGAAAAAACTTTTTTTAACTCACCACTTTCGTACATTTCTTTAACAATATCACATCCACCAACAAATTCTTTTTTTACATAAAGTTGAGGAATAGTAGGCCAATCACTAAAAATTTTAATTCCCTCTCTAATCGATTGATCTTCAAGAACATTAACACTTTTAAAATTTACCTCTAAAATTTTTAGCATGTTTGAAACTGCCATTGAGAAACCACACTGTGGAGCATCTGGAGTTCCTTTCATAAATAAACATACATCATTAGTATCGATATGATTTTGAATTATATTTTTTGTTTTATCGTCCATTATTGTTCCTTTGTTTTAATTGCTAGTGCATGTAGTTCATTTCCCATTCTGCCTTTTAATGAATTATAAACCATTTTGTGTTGTTCAATTTTACTTTTTCCTACAAACTGAGATGATGTAATAGTAGCAGAATAATGATTACCATCTCCAGCTAAATCTTGTATTTCAATCGAAGCGTCTGGCATTGCTTCTTTAATAAACTTTTCAATCTCTTTTAAATCCATTGCCATAATTAAACCATGTAACCCTTAAACCAATTAGTATTATATGATTTCAATTCGTCAATTGTTAGTTTCGTCTTTTGATCAATTATCATATCTTTATCAATGATTTTACCTATCTCATCATAATGAACCGAATTTTTATCTAAAATCTTAGTCACTTCTTTGAAATCTTTTGGATTAATTTCAATTAAATATCTTCCTTGATCTTCAGCAAAAAAGTATTCGATTTCATTAATCAAAAATTTTGGCTTTTTTATTTGTATACCCTTGTTTCCTTTTATACACATTTTGATAATTGCTGTAATTATTCCTCCAAGAGATACATCGTGAGCACTTTTAATAAAATTCTTCTCTATTAAATTTAATAAAGTTAGACCATTATTTTTTTCATTAAATAAATTTACCTCTGGTGGAGGTCCATTTTTCTCATTTAATATAATTCTTGATAATAAACTTTGGTCTATGTGGCCCTCAGTTTTACCAATTACTAAAACGATATTGTCAATCTCCTTAAAATCCATTGTGATCATTTTGTTATAATCTTTTATTAAACCTACACCTCCTATTGCAGGAGTTGGTTTAATTCCAATGTCTTTAGTTTGATTGTAAAAAGATACATTTCCTGAGACAACAGGATAATCTAAATATTTACACGCTTCGCTAATGCCTTGAACACATTCAACAAACTCACCCATGTTTTCCTCTTTCTCTGGACTTCCAAAATTTAGACAATTGGTTACAGCTATAGGCTTTGCTCCCACTGAAATTAAATTTCTCCAAGTTTCACAAACTACTTGTTTTCCTCCTGTTAGAGGATGTGCCCAACAATAAGTTGCAGATGAGTCAACTGTAGCAGCAATAGCTTTATCTGTTTTATGAACTCTTACTACCCCTGAATCACCACCAGGTTTTTGAATAGTATCACCCATCACTGTGTGATCATATTGTTGCCAAATCCATTCTTTGCTACAAACATTTGGGCTGGATAAGATCTTTCTCAGAGTATCTTTGATTTTAAGATTTCTTAATTTTGTTTTATCAATTTTATTTTTTTTCGGTAACTTTGATTTTTTCCATTTTCGATCATACATCGGAGAATTTTCAACTAATGTATTAACTGGAATATTAGCTACTTGTTTGTTGTCAAAAAATAATTCAATATTCTTTGTATTAGTTGTTTTTCCAATCACGGCAAAATCTAAATTCCATTTATCAAATATTTTTTTTGCTATTTCCTCTTTACCACTCTCAAGCACTATAAGCATTCTTTCCTGGCTTTCTGATAACATTATCTCATAAGGAGTCATTTTGGTTTCTCTACATGGAACTTTATTTAAATTAATTTCAATACCCAAATTACCCTTTGACGCCATCTCAATACTTGAGGAAGTTAGACCTGCAGCTCCCATATCTTGAATTGCAATAATAGAGTCTCCTGACATTAATTCTAAACACGCTTCTAATAGAAGTTTTTCCGTAAAAGGATCTCCAACTTGCACAGTTGGTTTTTTTTCCTCAATTTTTTCATCAAAACTCGCAGAGGCCATACTTGCTCCATGAATTCCATCTCTCCCCGTTTTTGATCCAACATATATAACTGGTTTATTTAAACCAGCAGCCTTGGAGTAAAATATCTTATCTTTTTTAACTAATCCTAAAGTCATCGCATTAACTAAAATATTTCCATTGTAAGAACTATCAAAAGATGTTTGCCCAGCTATTGTTGGAACTCCCATACAGTTTCCGTAACCACCAATTCCATGAACTACACCTCTTAATAAATTTTTAGTTTTTTTATGTTGAGGTGATCCAAAATGAATTGAATTTAAGTTCGCAATTGGTCTTGCACCCATAGTAAAAACATCTCGCATAATTCCACCAACTCCAGTAGCAGCTCCTTGATAAGGTTCAATAAATGATGGATGATTATGACTTTCTATTTTAAAGACTATTGCATCTCCGTCTTCAATATCAATAACACCAGCATTTTCACCTGGACCTTGAATTACTTTTTTTCCCTTAGTATGTAATTTTTTCAAATGAATTCGTGAAGATTTATAAGAACAATGCTCGTTCCACATTGCAGAAAATATACCCAATTCTGTAATATTAGGTGTTCTTTTCAATAATTTACAAATCTTTTTATATTCATCTGATTTTAAACCATGTTCAATTGCAACTTTTTCGTTAACAAGCATTATTTAATATTATTTAAAAGATTTTTAAAAAAGATTGATCCATCTTCCCCCGATAAACTTTCATCTATCATTCTCTCAGGATGAGGCATCATACCTAAAACATTTTTTTCTTTATTAAAAATACCTGCAATATTTTTAATTGATCCATTAGGATTTATTTGATCATTCGTATTGCCATTTTGATCACAATAATAAATTGCTATTTGATTATTATCTTCAATCTCTTTGAGTTGATTGTTGGTGCAAAAATAATTACCTTCATTATGGGCTATATGAAACTCCAAAACTTTTTTATCAAGATTTTTGAAAAAGGTGTTTTCTTTATTATCTACTTTTACGTGGACATTTTTACAAATAAACTGAAGGTACTTATTTCTTAATAATACTCCTGGTACCAATCCAGCCTCAACCAAAATTTGAAAACCATTACAAATTCCCATTACTAATCCACCAGATTTTGCAAAATTAATTACTGAATTCATTATTTTTGACTTTGAGGCCATGCTGCCACAACGTAAATAGTCACCGTAAGAGAAACCACCAGGCAAAACAATTAAATCACTTTTGGGCAATTCTTGGTCATTATGCCAAACCATTTTGTTTTTAAAACCAAATTTTGTAAGAGCCACATCCATGTCTCGATCACAATTTGAACCAGGAAAGGTTATAACCGATGATTTCATTAATTATTGTGTCTCAATAATTTTGTAGTTTTCAATAACAAGATTAGCTAAAAGTTTTTTACACATATCTTCTACAAGATCTTTAGCTTTTTTTGGATCATTTTCTTTAACATCAATTTCAAAATATTTTCCTTGTCTAACTTCATTGACAGAATTAAAACCCATTCCATCTAATGTTTCATGAATTACTTTTCCTTGTGGATCTAAAACATCCTTTTTAAGAGTTATTACGGCAGAAACTTTCATTTTCGCTTCTTTTTAATTGAGGATAGTTTTGTTACATTTACTGCAGAAACATTCGATTGCTCATGTAGAATTCCAAGTCTTTTGGCAACTTCGGTATACGCAGGCAATAAATCTCCTAAATTTTTTCTAAATCTATCTTTATCAAGTTTTTTGTCAGTTGCAGAGTCCCACAATCTACAAGTATCAGGACTTATTTCGTCAGCTAAAATTACATCTCTTTTACCATCAATTTTAGTTCGTCCAAATTCTAATTTAAAATCAATTAATTTTATTCCCACTCCTCTAAACATCCCAATCATAAAATCATTAATTCTAAAAATAGTTTTTTTTATCTTTTCGATTTCTTTTTTATTTGCCCATTCAAATGCGTAAATATGATCCTCTGAAATTAATGGATCGCCAAGTTTGTCATCTTTTAAACAATATTCAATTAAAGGTCCTTTTAGTACGGTTCCGTCCTCTATTCCAAGTCTTTTAGTTAAAGACCCTGTTGCTATATTTCTAATAACAAATTCAATTGGAATTATTTCTACAAATTTAATTAGTTGTTCTCTCATATTTAGTCGTTTGACTAAATGATTTTCAATACCAATTTGAGATAAATTTGTAAGAATATGTTCAGAAATTCTATTATTTAAAACTCCTTTACCCTCAATAGTAGTTCTTTTTTCATTATTAAACGCTGTAGCGTCATCTTTAAAGTATTGAATTACTAAATTTTTATCTGAGGTAGAATAAATTATCTTTGCTTTTCCCTCGTAAAGTTTTTTACCTTTTTTCATTATTTGAAAACCCGCCTGAAAATTAGATTTACATTTTTAAAGTGCTTAGAATAACTAAAGATAGACTTTAATTTTTTGATTGAAATTTTACTCATTATTAACTTGTCAGACTGGATAACATTAAACAAATCTAAATTTTCAGCAAAACATTTTTTTGCATATCCTTGTACTAACTTATAGGATTTTTCTCTTGTGATACCAGTTTTTGTCAGTTCTAGCATCACTTCTTGTGAAAAAATTAGCCCTTTAGTAAGATTAAGATTTTCTAGCATTTTTTTTGGATAAACAATCATATTATCCAAAACACCCGTTAATCTTACAAGTGCAAAGTCTAGAGTAATATTTGCATCAGGGCCAATATTTCTCTCTACACTTGAATGCGAAATATCTCTTTCATGCCAAAGTGCAATATTTTCAAGCGCTGGAACAACAGAACTTCTTACCATTCTTGCTAGTCCTGTTAAATTTTCACTTAAAATTGGATTTTTTTTATGGGGCATGGCAGATGAACCCTTTTGACTTTTAGAAAAGTATTCTTGCAATTCGTAAACTTCTGATCTTTGTAAATGTCTTATTTCTATAGCAACTCTTTCTATACTTCCTGCGATAATTCCTAATACTGAAAAATAAAATGCATGTCGATCTCTTGGGATTATTTGAGTGGAGATTGGTTCAACTTTTAATCCAAGTTTTTTTGCAACATGTTTTTCAACATTAGGGTTTACATTTGCAAATGTTCCAACAGCTCCAGAAATTGCACAAGTTGATATTTGATCTATAGCGTAAACTAATCTTTCTCTATTTCTTTTAAACTCTTCATAAAAGGAAGCTAATTTTAAACCAAATGTTATTGGCTCAGCATGAATTCCATGACTACGACCAATACAGGGAGTAAATTTATATTTTCTAGCTTGTTTTTTTAATACTTTTAAAATTTGATCTATGTCTTTTAAGATAATTTTACCTGACTGAATTAATTGAATATTAAAACTTGTGTCTACTACATCAGATGAAGTCATGCCAAGATGGAGGTATCTAGCTTTAATTCCTGCTTTTTCAGTTACGGAAGTTAAAAAAGCAATTACATCATGTTTAACTTTACTTTCAATTTGATGAATTCTTTTTACATTTATTCTAGCTTTTTTCCTAACTATTGACGAGACACCTTTTGGAATTTGACCAAGTTTTTCCATTGCTTGAGCTGCAGCAATTTCAACATCCAACCATATTTTGTATTTATTTTCCTCAGACCAAATATCTGTTAATTCTTTTCGAGAGTATCTTTTAATCATTAATTATAAGTATGGGGGCTTTGAATAACCTTTAGCAGATTCTGTAAATATTTCATAACCATTTTCAGTAATTCCAACAGTATGCTCAAATTGTGCAGATAAAGATTTATCTTTTGTCACTGCAGTCCACCCGTCATTAAGCATTTTTACATTAAATTTACCAGCATTAATCATTGGTTCTATTGTAAATGTCATCCCAGGTTTTAATTCCATACCTGTATTCTTTGTTCCATAATGTAAAATGTTTGGTGGTTCATGAAATGATGTACCTATTCCATGACCACAAAAATCTTTAACAACAGAAAATCCTTTTTCTTCAATATAAGATTGTATTTCATATCCTATATCTCCAAGTTTAATACCAGGTTTTAAGATGTTAATTGCTTTCATCATAGATTGATAAGTTGCATCAATTAAATTATTTAATTTTACAGAGGTTTTTCCAATACAAAACATTCTACTTGTATCTCCATAATGATCATTAATGATAGCAGTTACGTCTACATTAAGCGCATCTCCATCAATCAAAACTCTATCCTCTGAGGGAACACCATGACACACAACATGATTAAGAGATGTACATAAAGATTTAGTAAAACCACGATAGTAAAGCGGGGCAGAATGGCCACCATTATCTCTTATAAACTCATAACCAAGCTTATCTATGTAAGCTGTTGAAACACCTTCTTTAATATTTTCTGTTAACATGTCTAAAGTCTGTGATGCTAGCTTTCCAGCTATTCTCATTTTTTCAAATTTTTCAGTGTAATTACTCATCAATAATTTTTATTTTTTTATCTATAAAAATTTTTTTAGAACTAATATTACATCTATAAGCCAAAAAGTTTACCCCAGCTTTTTTAGCTATCAAATAATTTTCATAGTACTTACTATCAATATCTTTTGCTATTTTAAAATACTCCATATTTTGTATTTGTACTAAAAATATCAAGTAAGATTTATAGCCTTTCTTTATGGCATCAATAAGGGTGAGTAAATGTTTTGATCCCCTAGTTGTTATAGCATCTGGAAACTCAGCTGTTTTTTCATCTCTAAAAAGAGTAACATTCTTTACTTCTAGGAAACTTTTTTGACCCTTTTTTTCAATTAAAAAATCAAATCGAGTCCCTTTATTAAAAAAAACTTCTGAATTTATTTTATCATTGTTTTTTAGTTCTTTAATTAGATTGTTATTTAATGCATGATACACAATTTTATTTGCTCTATGAGTATTTATTCCGATAAAGTTTTTTTTGACTTTAATAATTTCTAACCCATATTTTAATTTTCTTTTTGGATTTTCATGTTTGAATAAATGCACTTCATTTCCCTCATCTAACAAACCTTTCATAGATCCAGTATTAGGACAATGTGCAGTAACAATTTCTTTATTTAGATTTACATCAACAAAAAAACGCTTATATCTTTTGATTAATTTGCCTTTTAATAAAGACTTGGTAAATTTCATATTCAAATTATACATATAAAATGAGTAAAAACATAAAAGTAAATGCTGCAATATTAATTATTGGTAACGAAATTCTTTCTGGTAGAACTCAAGACACTAATACAAGCACGCTAGCAACATGGCTTAACTCTATTGGTGTAAAAGTAAATGAAGTAAGAGTAATTCCTGATGTAGAAAAAACAATCGTTGATACTTTGAATGTTTTGAGAAAATCCAATGATTATGTTTTTACAACTGGAGGAATTGGTCCTACCCATGACGATATTACTGCTCAGTCAGTTTCAAAAGCTTTCAATCGAAAATATGAAATACATAAAGAAGCATTTAGAATATTAGAAGCCTATTACAAAAAAGGAGAATTTAATAAGGGAAGACAAAGAATGGCGTGGATGCCAGAAAATGCAGAATTAATTTTAAATCCAACAAGTGGCGCTCCAGGATTTAGTGTTGAAAATGTATTTTGTTTACCAGGCGTTCCTTCAATAATGAAGTCTATGTTAGGAGGCTTGAAAAATAAGATAGCTGGTGGAGAACCAATTTTAAGTCATACAATTAATTTAAGAACAGTAGAAAGTGAAATAGCTAACTCACTTACAAAAGTACAAGAGGAAAATCAAGATGTTGAGATAGGAAGCTATCCATTTTTCCATGCTGGCAAACTTGGAGTTTCAATAGTGCTTCGTTCAGAGAATCAATCTAAAATCGATCAATGTAATTCTCAAATATTAGAATTTGTTAGTGATAAAAAAATAGAAGTTGTCGATAGATAAATGCTTTATTTTGCTTATGGAAGTAATCTTAATCATTTTCAAATGAAGAGAAGATGTAAAGATAGTACTTTTATTAAAAAGATTAATCTTAAGGATTTTAGATTAACTTTTAGAAGCAAGTATAGAGCTGCAGATATTGAGCCCAAAAAAAATTCAATCGTGCCTGGTGGCTTATTTGAAATATCTAAAAGTGATGAAAAAAAACTTGATATTTATGAAGACTATCCGACCTTATATAAAAAATATTATTTTTCTTATTATGGGAAAAAAGTAATGACTTACACAATGGTAAAAAAAACTTCTTTTAAGTTTCCAACTGAAAGATATTTAAATGTTGTTACTAGAGGATATAAAGATTGCAAATTAGACAAAAAATATTTAAAAAAAGCATTAATGCCCTCGTGGTGAAATTGGTAGACACAAAGGACTTAAAATAGTTTGAGTTGAGTATTTCTTTAGTCTCTAATAGTCCCTAATAGTCTAAATCCCTTATAATCCTATAACTTTAGAAATTTATAGATTATTTTTATCGGAAAATATGAATATTAAATTCCTCTAAACTAGTAGCAAACTAGTAGTGAGAGAGATAAAATTATATAACTTTGCAATGGTTAAAAAAATTAAAGTTACCGAAACAAGCCTAGAAGAATGGTTGTGGAAATCTGCATGTACCATTAGAGGAGAGGATGATGCTTCAAAATATAAAGATTATATTCTTCCTTTAGTTTTTTTTAAAAGATTATGTGATGTTTTTGATGATGAATTAGATAATTTATCTAAAAAATTTAAAAGTAGAATTAGTTCTTACAAGTTGATTAAAGCTGATAGAAAAATAGTAAGATTTTTTTTACCATTTTACCCCAAAAATATTGAGAAAGATACATTTTGGTCTGTTTTTAGAAATATAAAAAAAAATGTTGGTCAAGAAATTACTTCTTTAATTAGATTGACCGCTAAGCATAATGATGAACTGATTGGAGTGATAGATAAAATAGATTTTAATTCTACTACAAGTGGACAAAGAGAAATAAGTGATGATGCTCTTATAAATTTAATTGAAAGCTTGTCTTCAAAAAGACTTGGTTTAAATGATGTTGAGCCTGACATAATTGGTAGGAGCTATGAATATTTGATAAGTAAGTTTGCCGAAAAATCTGGACAAACTGCAGGTGAATTTTATTCGCCAAGAGAAGTGGGAGTCTTAATGTCAAAAATTGTTGATCTAGAAGAAGGACAGGAAATTTATGATCCTAATTGTGGTTCAGCAGGTCTATTAATAAAATGCTATTTAGAACTTAAACAAAATATAAATAAAAAAAAATTCCTACCTCTTAAATTGTATGGACAAGAAAATATTCCAAGCACATGGAGAATGTCGAAAATGAATGTTTTTATTCACAATATGGATTGCAAAGTTGAATTGGGAGACACAATGGGAAGTCCAAGTTTTATTGAAAAAAATAGTCTTAAAAAATTTGATGTTGTTCTAGCTAATCCAATGTGGAATCAAGATATAGATACATCATATTATCAAAATGATAGATACAATAGGTTTAAATATGGTTTTCCGACAGCCTCAAACGCAGATTTAGGCTGGGTACAGCATATGATTGCTAGCACTAAAGATAATGGTCAAATTGCTGTAATTCTAGATACAGGAGTGGCCACAAGAGGTTCTTCTGGTGATGATAAAAGTGCTGAACTAATTATACGAAAAAATATTCTCAAGGATGATTTAATTAAATCAGTAATACTTTTACCTGAAAACCTTTTTTACAATACTGCAAATGCAGGTTTAATAATTTTACTAGAAAAAAATAAAAAGCATAAAAATGAAGTTATGATGATTGATCTGAGTAAAGATTACAAAAGAAATAGACCAAAAAATATTTTAGATACTGACTGTTACTCAAAGGTACAAAAAGCACTTAAAAATTGGAAAACTGAAAAAGATTTTTGCAGAGTCGTTCATCAGAAAGAAATCTTCAATGATGATAATAACGGAAATATTTTACCAACTCGATATATTGAGAGAACTTATGGTCTCAATACAGAAAAATTGAATGAAAAAAAATACGAAAAACAAATGAATATTTTTATGAGAGAAATAATTAGAAAATTCTATTATAAAAAAATCTTATATTCAAAAAAAAAGACACATAAAATTTCTGAAATTGATACTTTAGAAGTACCTGAAAATTGGGAGATAAAAAAGATTAGAGAAATTTCTAATTTTAGTGAAGAAACTTTTTCAGAAGTAGTAAATAAAAATGAATGTGAGAATCTTTCACTTACCAAAGATGATGGATTAATTAGTCAAGAGAGCAGGTTTAAACAAAGATTAGCAATAGAAAACACTTCAAGCTATAAAATTCTTAAAAAAGGATGGGTTGCATATAACCCAATGGTTATTTGGGAAGGGGCAATTCATGCATTGTATGATTATGAAATTGGATTTGTTAGTCCTGCATATAAAATAGTAAAATTTGATGATTGGTTGGATTATAGGCTCATTGATGTAATCCTAAAATTGCCAAGGACTTTAAATGAATACAATAGACTTGCAGCTGGTGGTGTCAATAGAAGAAGAATTGTTTCGGAGACAGATTTTGAAAATATTTCAATTGCAATACCAAAAAAAGATGAAATGAAAAAATTAGTATCAGAACTTAATATACTAATTAATAATTATAAAAAAATTGTCTAAATGTCTTCAGAATATATTGTAGCTCAAAAACCGATAATAAATTATTGTAAAAAAATTGGCTGGACATATAAATCAAGAGAAGAGTTAGAAAAATTAAGATTATTGAATGAAAATAAAACTTTTGGATTTATATTAAAGGATAATCTAAAAAGAAAATTAATTCAGTTCAATCCAAACTTAGAGGATGTAGATCAAATAATAGATAATTTAGAAAAAGTTTCAGATGGTATTTATGGTAATAAACTATTTCTTGAGTACCTAAAAAATAAAAAAAATTTCTTTTCAAAAAAATTAAATCGTGAACTAAATTTAAAAGTTATAGATTACGAAGATATAAACAATAATGATTTTATTGTTACAGATGAATTTTATGCTAAAAATCATTTCAATGCTATCAGACAAGATGTTGTCTTTATAATAAATGGATTACCTATTATTGATTGTGAAACTAAAAATGCAACAAAAGAGGATGCAATTGAGGAAAGTATAAAACAGATTGACAGGTACCACAATGAAGTTCCTGAATTACTTACATTACAACAAATGTTCGTAGCATCAGACGCGATGGATTTTAATTATGGAAGCACTTGGAATTTAAGTAGAAGAGGTATCTTTAAATGGAAAAGTGACAAACCAGGAAAGCTCAATATTAAGACAGAAACTTTTTTTGATAAAAAAAATATTTTAAATTTTGTCAAAAAATACATTACTTTTTCAGAGAAAGAAAAGAAGCTTACTAAATTTATTCTAATGCATCACCAAATAGAAGCTTTAGAGCTTTGTATTGATAGAGCGCTAGATAAAACAAAAAAAAGAGCATTAATTTGGCATACACAAGGTAGTGGAAAAACTTTAACGATGATGTCTCTTGCTCAAAACATTTTTGAAAGAACAAAAGATAAACCGACAATATTGATGTTAATTGATAGAACGGAACTTGAGGACAAGTTAATTACTGATCTAATTTCAATTGATTTAAATTATGTCAAAGTTGCAAAATCTATAGCAGATATTTCTAACCTACTTAAAGAGGATTTTAGAGGAATAATTGTATCCACTATTCAAAAGTTTGAAAAAATTAAAAAAGATATAAATTTAAAAAACGATATTTATGTACTTGTTGACGAAGCTCATAGGACAACTCAAGGGGATTTAGGAAATTATTTAATGGGAGCTATCCCAAATGCAACTTTTTTTGGTTTTACTGGAACACCAATCGACAAAACTCTTTATGGAAAAGGAACATTTAAAACTTTTGGTACTGATGATGACAAAGGTTTTTTGCATAAATATTCAATTTTAGACTCTTTAAAAGATAAAACAACTTTACCTCTTTTTTATGGATCTGGACCAAATGATTTAAAAGTGCCTACAGATATTTTAGAAAAACAATTTCTTGAATTAAGTGAATTGGAAGGTGTAAATGATACTGAGGAATTAGATAAAGTCTTGTCTAAATCTACAAATCTAAAAGAATTTTTGAAAGGCGAAAAAAGAATAGAGAAAATAAGTAAATTTATTGCAAATCATTTTTTAAAAAATATAGAGCCATTAGGTTTTAAAGCGTTTGTAGTTGCAGTAGATAGAGAAGCCTGCATTACATATAAAAAATATTTAGATCAATTTATGTCACCAAATTTATCTGAAGTAATCATTTCAAAAACTAATGATGATAATTTAGATTTAAAAAAATTTCATTTTGATGACAATAAACAAAAAAAAATTCTTAAAGATTTCATTGAAAATGAGGAAAAGCCCAAAATTCTTATTGTAACTTCAAAACTTCTTACTGGTTTTGATGCACCTATTTTATATGGAATGTATTTGGATAAACCGATGAAAGATCATACTTTACTTCAAGCTATAGCTAGAGTTAATAGACCACTTAGACGAGATAATGATGAAAAAATTGAAAAAACAAATGGTTTCATTTTAGATTTTGTTGGAATTTTTTCTAATGTAAAAAAAGCTTTAGCATTTGACAGTGAAGATGTTGAGTCAGTAATACATAATATTGATATTCTAAAAGAAAATTTTAAACAAAAATTAGAAAAAATAGTTAAAGAAATAAATGACAATGTTACAAATATCTCAAAACAGATAGATGATACAATATTAGATAATATAATTGTTTACTTTTCAGATAAAAAAAAGAGAGAACTATTCCTTGAGAACTTTAAGGAAGTGCAAAATTTATATGAAATTATTTCTCCAGATCCGTTTTTATCTGATTTTTTAAATCAGTATAGAAAGATTTTAGAAATATTTTTAGTTGTTAAAAAAGCATATACAAAAAAAGTATACACAGATAAAAATTTACTAGAAAAAACAAAGAAACTTTATCAGGAAAATATTGATATTGAAAATCTAAGGGGTGGAGAAGATATTATTGAATTAAACGAAGATACCGTAAAAGAAATTATTGATAAAAACAAACCTAAGGAAGTTAAAATAGTTAATTTAATAAAATCTATTCGTAACAAAATTAAAAAATCTAAAGATTTTGGAACAATTTCATTATCTGAAAAAGCTGAAAAAATCATTGAAAAATATGATGAACGACAAAGAACAACTGAAGAAGTTTTGAATGAATTAATTAATTTAATAAATAAAAGTTTTGAGGATAAAAGTAATCAAAAAAAATCTGGATTAGATGTTGAAACATATTTTTATTATAAGTTTTTAGAGGAGAATGATATTGACGATCCAAAGAACAAGTCACAGACATTAAAAAAATTATTTGATTCTAATTATAATTGGAAAAAAG
>CABYNK010000008.1 GCA_902520355.1 uncultured Pelagibacteraceae bacterium | reverse complement strand
AGAGTATGCAACCAGCATACTATGAAGATTTTGCAGAAATTCAAAACAAGTATTGGTCTATGTTAGATGATGCTGTGACCAATAGAGGCTCACCTTTTAGAATTCCAGTTTTTATTTGTGCTCATCAAAGTGAAGTTGATGGTAGGATTGTTGTTTTGCGTAAATCAGATAGGAAAAATAATCTGTTACAATTTCACACTGATTTAAGATCTCCAAAAGTGGATATTCTTAAGAAAAATAAAAATGCTTCTTTAGTCTTTTATGACAAAGAAGAGAAGATACAGTTAAGAGTTAAAGTTGAGTGTGAAGTAAATAATCAAAATTCTACAACAGAAGAATCTTGGAAAAAAACCCAACATATTAGTAGGAGATGTTACTTAACTGATAGTCCTCCTGGAACAACATCAGAAAATCCAACCTCCGGAATGATATCTAAATTGGAAGATTTTGATTACACAATGGAGCAAAGTGAAGAAGGTTATAAAAATTTTACGGTTATAAAATGTAAAATTAAATCAATTGAATGGCTATATCTTGCAGCTAAAGGACATCGAAGAGCAAAGTTTGATTTAGAAAACAAAAAAGAAAGTTGGCTAGTTCCATAATGAAGAAATATGAGGCAATGGTTTTATCCTGCATGGATCCACGATTTCAGCCAAAAGTTTATAAATATCTAAAAACAAAAAAACTCACAGGCAAATATAGTGCTTTTACAATAGCTGGAGCAGCAATTGGTGTTACTCACAAAAAATTTAAAAAGTGGCACTCTACTTTTATAGATAATCTATCAACATCAATTAAGTTACATAAGATTAAAAAAATTATTGTGCTAAATCATGAAGATTGTGGTGCTGCAAAAATAGTAAATGATAAAAAAAAATTCAATTCTATTATTGAAAATAAAATACATAAAGAGTCTTTTAAAAAAATTAAAAAAGTTTTAAAAAATAGATTTCCAACTTTAAAAATAAATTTTAAGATTTTATCTTTAAAAGATTGATTTAGAATATCTTTTCCAATTATCTTGGTAATGCTTAGTGTTTTCTATAATGGCTTTTTTTTCATCTTCGGTAATTTCTCTTACTACCTTACCAGGTGAGCCGATCACTAAAGAGTTATCTGGGATTTCTTTATTTTCTGTAATTAATGCTTTTGCACCAACTAAACAGTTTTTTCCAATCTTAGCATTATTCAAAATCACTGCACCGATTCCAATTAAACTATTGTCTCCTATTGTACAGCCATGAAGCATCACCATATGCCCTATCGTTACATTCTTTCCAACTTTTAATGGATAGCCAGGATCAGTGTGTAGAACACTTCCATCTTGAACATTAGAACCTTCACCAATATGAATATTTTCTACATCCCCTCTTAAAGTTGCATTAAACCAAATACTTGAATTTTTTTCTAAAGTAACGTCACCTATTACAGTTGCATTAGGAGCTACCCAATTTTCGCCAGAGTTTTTTGGTTTTTTATCTTTTAAATCGTAAAACATAATTTATATATTATTACATTATGCCCATACAAACTCCAATATGTGATTTTGGTCAAAAAGCTCATGACTTTAAGCTTAAATCAACGGAAGGTAAAATTCTTTCATTAGCAGATGTAAAAGGTGAAAAAGGAACTTTAATTATGTTCATCTGTAATCACTGTCCATATGTTAAAGCAGTAACAAAAGATATTGTTGACGATTGTAAAAAATTGAAAGACATCGGTATTAACTCTGTAGCTATTTGTGCCAATGATGCAGAAAATTATCCTGAGGACTCATTTGAAAATATGATTAAATTTTCAAAAGAAAATCAATTCGGTTTTCCTTATTTAGTTGATGAAACTCAAGAAGTAGCAAAAACTTTTGATGCAGTATGCACTCCAGATTTTTTTGGTTATAACAAAGATCTGGAACTTCAATATCGGGGAAGAGTAAGAGAACTTAAAAAATTAATCCCAGTAAGAGATGGAGATAGTGATCTTTTAAAAGCCATGAAACAAATTGCTGAAACTAATAAAGGGCCTGAAAACCAAATTCCTAGTGCTGGATGTGGTATTAAGTGGAAAACTAATTAATGTATATTATTGTTACTAGAACTTTCCCACCAGAATTAGGTGGAATGCAAAGTTTGATGTGGGGTTTATCTCGTGAAATGTCAAAAAACTTCATGATTAAAGTTTTTGCAGATTATCATGAAAATCAAAAAGGTTTTGATGATCAAGCGAGTTTTTCTATTGAAAGAGTTGGTGGAATAAAATTTCTACGGAAAATAAGAAAGGCTCAATTGATTAATGAATTTTTAAAAGAAAATAAAGTTGAAGGCATCATTGCTGATCACTGGAAAAGTTTAGAGTTAATAAAAACTAATAAAAAAAAGTATTGTTTAATTCATGGTAAGGAGATCAACCATCCTATAGGAAGCTCAATAAATAAAAGAGTTATTAAAGTTTTAAATAATGTAGAAAAAGTAATTGCGAATTCTGAGTATACAAAGAATTTAGCAATAAATAACGGTGTAAAACAAGATAGAGTTATAGTTATAAATCCTGGAGCTGATCCGGTTCAAGAATTAAATAAAAAATCTCTGGAGAAAGTTGAAAGTTTATTAAAAGTAAAAACACCAAGGCTAATTACTGTTTCTAGATTTGATAAAAGAAAAAATCATGAAAAGATAATTATGGCACTAAGAAATCTAAAACAATTGTACCCTGATATTATTTATATTTGTATCGGTTATGGTGATGAGGAGGAAAATATAAAAAAATTAGTTGAAGAATTAGATCTAACTTCACAAGTAATGTTTTTTAAAGATATCAGCAATGATTTAAAAAATGCATTAGTAGCTAAGTCTAATATCTTTGTTATGCCCTCTATAATACATAAAACTTCTGTAGAGGGTTTTGGAATAGCTTATGTCGAAGCTGCACAATACGGAATTCCTTCACTTGGAGGAAAAGATGGTGGTGCATCAGATGCTATTGATCACGATAAAACTGGATTAATTTGTGACGGGAACAATCTTGATGATATTTATTCTTCATTAAATTCAATGATTGAAAATAAAAAATATATTGAACTTGGAAAAAATGCTCGAGAACATGTTTTAAAATTTCATTGGGATAAAACCTTAGAAGAGTACAAAAAAATTCTTAATTAATTTAATGAATTAATTAATCTTTCAAAAACTTTTTCTGCACTTAAATTATTCAGGTCTGTTACTTCAATCGCTTTAAAATTATCTCTTTCAATACTTACTTTGTAAGCAGTAGTATGTTTTCCAAATAGAGTTAAACCTTTGGCTCCCACATGAGCTGCAATATGAGCTGGTCCAGTATCATTAGCAATAACAAAAGAGCTATCTTTAATTAAAGAAGTTAATTGAGAAATATCAAGCGCTTTTCCATTATTTAATAAAACTTCAGCATTTATTTCTTTTGAATCATTTATCTCTGAGGGACCTGGAGCTAAAACGATTTTATATTCGTTACCAAATTTATCTAAAATAAGTTTTATAAGATCGTTATAATAAGGCCATTTCTTAATGTGTAAATGAGGAGAACAAAAAGGAAATAATAAGATAAATTTATCTAATTCAAAGCTATTTTTAATTTCATTAATATTAGAACCAGCCCAGCTAAAATTAGGATTTAAGGTATGAGATGTTTTTAATCCTGAGGTTTGTAATTGATGATTAAATCTATCTAAAACAGAATGTTTATCAAATTCCTTTTTATCTATTACCTCTGGCAAAGTTGTAATTGAACTAGACCAGGTTTCTTTTTTTGATTTAGGAAAAAGAATATTCTTATAAAAATTTGTTCTTGAGGAATTTTGAAGGTCAAAAACTTTTGAGAAACTGTGTTTCTTAAGTTCCTTCATTAGGAAATATAAGTATATAAGATTATATCGTGGTAACCTTTTATCTAGGATTACTTCATGAATGAAAGGATTTTTTTTAAAAACTTCTAAATAAGCTTTTGTAGTTAGTAAATAAATTCGATCATTTTTATGATTTTCAGATATGTCTTGAATTGCACCACTTGCTTGAGCTATATCTCCTAATGATCCGTGTTTAATAATTAAAATATTAGACATATTTATAACAAGATAGCACAGTATTAAATTTTATGAATAAAATTATAGTAGAAGTATCGATAGGTGAACTTTTAGATAAAATTTCAATTTTAGAAATTAAACAAGGAAAAATTAAAGATACTGAAAAACTAAAATTTATTAATAATGAGCACTCTATTTTAAAAGATCAGTTAGATAAGAATGTAAAGTCTGACGATAAACTGAATGATCTTTATCAATCGCTTAAAGATATAAATTCTAAATTATGGGTTATTGAGGATGATAAAAGACAATGTGAAAAAGATAAAGATTTTGGGGAAAAATTTGTTAAACTTTCAAGAGATGTGCATTTTCTTAATGATGATCGAGCAAAAATAAAACTAGAAATTAATAATCACACTGGATCAATTATTAAAGAAATAAAAGAATATACAAGTTACTAAATTACTCTAATGGCACTCCATTTTTCAAAGGAAGAGTTTTCTAATAGAAAAAATAAAGTATTAAATTCTATGAAAGAACAAAAACTAGATGCTCTTTTAATGTTTAGACAAGAGTCTATGTATTGGTTAACTGGTTATGACACTTTTGGTTATGTTTTTTTTCAAACATTAGTATTAGATAAAAGTGGAAATATAATATTGCTTACTAGAGCTCCTGATTTAAGACAGGCTCAAAATACATCTAACATAGAAGATATCAGAATTTGGGTTGATAAAGACGGATCAAATCCAACAGATAATCTTAAGTTTATTCTAGATGAATTAAATCTTAAAGGAAAAAAATTAGGAGTGGAATATGAGGCATACGGTTTAACTGGACGTAATGCTCTTCAATTAAACAAATCTTTAGAAAATTATTGTTCACTTGACGATAAATCAGACTTAATAACAAAATTACGAGTAGTAAAATCTAAAGAGGAAATTATTTATGTAAAAAAAGCTGCAGAGCTTGCTGATAAAGCTTTAGATGAGGTTTGGAAACATGCAAAAGCCGGTGTTAGTGAATCTAAGATATTAGCTGAGATGAATAGAGTTATATTTGAGGGAGGTGGAGATTTTCCAGCAAATGAATTTATAATTGGTTCAGGTAAAAATGCTCTTCTTTGTCGTTATCAAGCAGAAAAACAAATTTTAAATAATCAAGATCAATTAACTATTGAATGGGCTGGCACTTATAGACATTACCATTCTGCAATGTTTAGAACAATTCCTATTGGTAAAGCAGATCCTAAACATTTTAAAATGCATGAAGCATGTGTTGAAACTCTTAAAAATTGTGAGAGTAAATTGAAACCAGGGAATAAAATTGGAGAAGTTTTTGATATTCACGCAAAAACGTTTGATGATTTTGGTTACAATAAAGCAAGAATGAATGCCTGTGGTTATTCATTAGGAAATACTTTTTCACCAAACTGGATGGATTGGCCAATGCTATACACAAACAATCCTTATGTAATTCAGCCAGGAAATATTTTTTTTATGCATATGATACTAATGGACTCTGAAAACCAATTAGCAATGAATCTGGGTGAAACTTATTTAGTTACAGAAAATAGTAATGAAAGACTCGGTAAACAAAAGTTAGATTTAGTTATACTTTAGTTAAAACTATATTTTTTTTCCAAAAATTTAATTACGTTGTGAATAATAAAAGTCATAAATAGATAAATTCCTCCAGCCACTATAAATACTTCAATTGGTTTAAAAGTTGTTGAAATTATATATTTTGCAACACCTGTAAGGTCCATTATGGTTACTGTGCTTGCTAAAGAAGTTCCTTTCATCATTAAGATAATTTCATTTCCGTAGGCCGGTAATGATTGTCTAATAGCGATAGGTATTTGAATTTTATAAAATATTACTTTATTTGAGATACCTAAACTTTTACCTGCCTCTATGATTCCAGGTTTAATTGTTTGAAATGCTGATCTTAATATCTCCGAAGTGTAAGCACCTGTATTTAAAGCAAAAGCAATAATTGCACACCAATAGGGCTCTTTCAAAATTACCCATAAAACTGTTGATCTTAAATATTCAATCTGACCTAATCCAAAATAAATTATAAAAATTTGTACTAAAAGGGGTGTGCCTCTAAAAATATATGAATATCCATAAGCAAATCTATTTATAAATATATTCTTATTTAATCTTAGAATTGCAAAAAATAATCCAATGAATAATCCTATCATTAAAGAAACTGAGAGAAGTTTTAAAGTTATTACAGCAGCATTAAGTAACTTTGGTAAACTACTAATCATTAATTCAAGATCCATTAATACCCCCTACTATATTTAACTTCTAATCTATTGATTAATTTCATACTCACAAAAGTAAGCAATAAATACAAAACTGCAGCGAATGAATAAAAGAACAATGGGTCTCTTGTTGATCCAGCAGCAATATACGACTGTCTCATGATTTCAACTAAACCTGTAACTGAGATTAAAGAAGTATCTTTGAGTGTTATTTGCCAAACATTACTTAGGTTTGGAATAGCTAATCTTAATGTTTGAGGTAAAATAATTTTAAAAAATTTTCCAAACTTATTAAGTCCTAATACATTTGCAGCTTCAAACTGACCTTTATCAATTGATTGAATGGCTCCTCTAAAAACCTCGGTTGAGTAAGCACCAGAGATTATTCCAATTGCAGATGCACCTGTAACAAATGCATTTATTTCAATATACTCATTGTAACCAAATATTGATGCAACATACATGACTGCACCAGTTCCACCAAAAAAGAAAAGGTAAATTACTAATAATTCTGGAACACCTCTTATTATGGTTGTGTAAGAATTGGCAATAAAATTTAAAAACTTATTTTTAGATAATTTTAATGGGGTAAAGATTAATGCAAAAAGAAAACCTATAAACATTGCTGTTATTGAAACAGCTATTGTCATCAGGGTCGCATAAAATAATTCATCACCCCAACCAGTATCTCCGAATGCTAGAAGTTCCATACAGATTGGCGACTATACATTATAGTCGCCAAATCTAAAATTTAATTACATAGAAGCGTCGAAACCAAACCACTTAGTAGCAATTCTACTAATGTCTCCGTTTTTCCTCGCTTTATTAATAGCGGCGTTAAACTTTTTCAAAAGTTCAGTATCATCTTTTCTAATACCTACTCCAACACCGTTTCCAAATGCACCACCAGAAAAAGTTGGTCCAGTTAGAACAACTGGCTTACCAGATTTTTCTGCATAATCGCTAAATGCAACAGCAGCTGCTAATGCAGCATCACATCTTCCTGAAGCTAAATCTAAGTTAACTTCATCTTGTGTTTTGTATGTTCTTACATTTACTTTTCCTACATCACCAGAATCTAAAAAGTTTTGGTGAATTGTAGCAGTTTGTACACAAACAGTTTTACCTGCTAATGCACCAGTAAGTGTTTTAAGAGCTTTTTTAGCAGCAGCATTTGGTTTCGTAAGATTTATTCCAGCAGGTGTATCTAAACCTTCAAGGCTAGATCCTTTCATGACTGCTAAAGATGCAACTTCATCAGCGTATCCTTGAGAAAAGCTTATAGCTTTTTGTCTTTCTGCAGTAATTGACATACCTGCCATTATTGCATCAAACTTTCTCATGATTAACGCTGGTATCATTCCGTCCCAATCTTGCTCAACTATTACACATTGTTGCCCAATGTATCTACATAGTGTGTAAGCTAATTCAACTTCAAACCCTATTAACTTACCTGCCTCATTTTTTGAGTTCCATGGAGGATAAGCGCCCTCTGTTCCAATTTTTATTTTGTCAGCACTAACATTCCCAATTACCAATAGAGAAAATAAAACTGAAAAAATAGTTTTTTTGAATATATTCATTGTTATCTCCTTTAATAAAAAAAATAGTATTTCACAAATTATGAGTATTAAAAAGAAAAAATTAATGATTTATCGAGGAAGAAAAATTCCAAGAACAATCAAAACTAGGTATGTAAACTCTAGATAAATTAGTATTTCCAAAATGATGATTAAATACATTCAACCAATTTTCAACTTGAAGAGGTTTTTTATCTTGGCTCCCAACTTGAGCGGTAATAACTCCCTTGGGTTTGAGTATTCTAACTAAAGAGTCCATATTTTTACCAGCAAGATCTATGCAAAACTGGTCATCATTTAAATCAACAAAAATATGATCGTACGTATCTTCGTTGACCGACTTTATACTCTCAAAAGCATCACCCCAAACACATTTTACTGAGTTTTTTTCTGTAGCTTTTTTTCCAATATCTCCAAGATGTTTATTGCAAACTTCCACAACTTCTGGATCTAATTCGTACCAATCTATAAAATTAAACTTTTTTGAAATACATTCTCTTGCAACACCACCATCACCACCACCAATTATTGCCGCTCTCTCATTTTTTTTATTTAATTTAAGGCCTGCCCCAACAAAAGTTGAACTGTATAAATGTTCGTCTGATGCTGCTACTTGTATTTCACCATCAATAAATAAAGATTTTCCGAATTGTTCTAATTCTAAAATCTCAATATGTTGACCAACCTTTGATTTAAAGTCCTCTAAAACTTCATTTACAACATATGATTTTTGTAATCCAGGTGAACTATAAATATCATGGTAAAGAGATCTGGTATCTCTATTAAATTCTTTTTTAACAATTCTTTTGTATTCGAATTCTTTTTTAACAATATCAATTGCTACTGATGGACTTATTTTTCCACAGGTAAAAAAATCAAAACTAATTATTCCATTTTCTGGAAATGTATGAAAACTAATATGACTTTCAGCCAATAAAGCTAAAATAGTAAAACCTTGAGGTTCAAATTTATATTTTGAAATATTTAAAATAGTTACATTAGCTGCTTTAGCTATTTTATGAATAACTCTTTCATAAACTGAAGGATCGTACTCTTTTGTAGTACCTATTATATCTAAAGTAATATGCTCCCCAACCTTAATCATCTTACCCCTTTTTATAATTCTTAGCCTTAACTAAAACTTTTTTCATTTCATCAAATGAAAGAATCTTAGGTTGACCTAACTTTAGAGCAATAGTGTATTGATGACAAATATTTTCTATCTCTTGTGCAAGTTCAAAAGCTTCCTCTATATTTTTACCAAAAGCAACCTGTCCGTGATTAGACATTAAACATGCAGATCTGTTTTCTAAAGCTTTAATAACATTGTTAGATAACTCTTCAGTTCCAAAAGTAGCGTATTCAGCACATTTAATGTCATCTCCACCTGCAAGCGCAACCATATAATGAAATGGTGGAATAGATTTTCCATGTGTAGATACAGCTGTTGCGTGTGGAGAATGAGCATGAACAATAGCATGTGCCTCTTTTTTATTTGAATAAATATCTCGATGAAATCTCCATTCTGATGATGGTTTGTTAGTTGAGTCGTTTTTTTCTTCTTCATTTAAACCCATAAAAACAATATCTTTAGGTTTTAGTGCTTCGTATTTTTTTCCTGATGGAGTAATTAAGTATCCTTCTATATCATCCTCTATTCCTCTCAGTGATATATTGCCTGACCTAAGCGGTGAAAGATTTGTAGAATTTAATTTTAACGAATATTCAATAATCTGATTTCTTTGATCTAAGTTCTTCATTTAAATAATTCTTTAAGTCCTTTTTCTGATGCCTCACATACACCTTTTTCGGTAATTAATCCTGTAACATATTTTGCAGGTGTTACATCAAAAGCTAAATTCATAGCTTTACTTTTTTTTGGATAAATTTGTATTTTCTTTATGTTCCCTTTTTCATCTAAACCCTCAATATATGATAATTCATCTGTATCTCTCTCTTCTATTGGAATATTTTTATGATCTTTTATATTCCAGTCAATTGTTGAGCTTGGTAATGCAACATAAAAAGGAATCTTATTATCAAAAGCCGCTAGTGCTTTAAGATAAGTTCCAATTTTATTACAAACATCTCCATTAGCTAAAGTTCTATCAGTACCGACAATACACATATCAACATCACCTCTTTGCATTAATATACCACCTGTATTATCTGCAATTATTGTGTTCTTAATTCCTTCTTCATTTAATTCATAAGAAGTAAGATTTGCTCCTTGGTTTCTTGGTCTTGTTTCATCTGCCCATACATGTACAGGAATTCCTTTTTTATGTGCATGATAAATTGGAGAAGTTGCTGTCCCCCAATTAATTGTTGCAAGCCAACCAGCATTACAATGAGTAAGAATATTAACTGTATCTTTTTTTTTATTATAGATTTCCTCTATAATCTTTACTCCATTTAATCCTATATTTTCACAAAATTTTACATCCTCCTCACAAATTTCTTTTGCTTCTTTCAAGGCTATTTCTAAAATTTTATCACTATTAACACCTGATATTTTTTTCATCATTCTATCAACAGCCCACTTAAGATTAATAGCTGTTGGTCTTGAATTAATTAAATTTTCTGCAGATTTTTTTAAAAATGATTGATCATTATTTTCAGTTATAGCTAAAACTATTCCATAAGCTGCGGTAGCTCCAATTAGAGGTGCACCCCTTACTTCCATTACTTTTATAGCGTTTATTGTGTCGTTAACTGTTGTAAGATCTTTAATTACAAATTGGTGTGGAAGTTTTGTTTGATCAATAATTTTTACAACATTATTTTCAAACCAAATAGTACGATATTCTTTTCCCTCTATTCTCATGGATTTAAAACTCTACCAGCAACAGTTTTAAGTTTTTCTATTGTCTTTTTTGTTCTTTTTTCCGGAGCAGTAATTATTGCTACATCTAAACAATTATTGGTTGGATCATTTGGATCAATATGACTCTCAAAATTTTCTATTAGGTTTTTAATCATATTTTTTGCTTTAGCAGCATTACCTAATAAAACTTTAACTACTTGCTGAACATCCACGTTTTCATGATCAGGATGCCAACAATCATAATCTGTAACCATTGAAACAGATGCATATCTTATCTCTGCCTCTCTTGCTAATTTTGCCTCCGGCATATTAGTCATACCAATTACATCTGCTTCCCAAGATCTATATAAATTAGACTCTGCTAGGGTTGAAAATTGAGGTCCCTCCATCACAACGTATGTGCCATTTCTTTTATACTCAATTTTTTCTTTTTTAATTGCTTCCTCGCACGCATTCATCAAACCATTAGATGTTGGATGAGCCATAGAAACATGAGCAACAATTTCATCATCAAAAAAAGTTTTTTCTCTTGCAAATGTCCGGTCGATAAATTGATCAACAATAACAAATTTTCCAGGAGGCAAATCTTCTTTCAAAGACCCAACTGCTGATACTGATACAATGTCTGTTACACCAAGTTGTTTAAGAGCATCAATATTTGCTCTAAAATTTATCTTAGAAGGAGAAATAAAATGACCTCTTCCATGTCTTGGTAGGAAGTAAACTTCCTTGTTATTATAATTGGTTTTTAATATTTGGTCTGAGGGTTTTCCCCAAGGAGTATTTAGATCAAGCAATTCTCTATTTTTGAACTCCTCAACATCATAAAGGCCGCTGCCACCAATAATTGCTAATTTATTTATTGTCATGTTATAAAATTAATTTATTTATACTTTTATAATTTACTCTTATGAATTTAAAAGACTTTATTAGATCTATTCCAGATTATCCTAAAAAAGGTATTCTATTTAGAGATATCACTACACTAATTAAAAATGAGAAGGCTTTTTCAGAAACTATTGATCAAATTATAGAGAGGTCAAAAAAAATGAAATTTAATAAAATTGCAGCAATTGAGTCTAGAGGATTTGTTTTTGCATCAGCAGTCTCTTATATTTTGAAGAAACCATTTATAATGTTAAGAAAAAAAGACAAATTACCAGCTGAAGTACACTCTGTTGATTTTGAGCTAGAGTATGGCAAAGCTACAATAGAAGTTCACAAAGACTCGATTGACCAGGGAGATTCTATTTTGATTATTGATGATTTAATTGCTACTGGTGGTACAGCTGATGCTGCTGCTAAACTTGTGGAAATTTCTAAGGGAAAAGTTGCTGGATTTATATTTGTAATAAATCTTTTTGATTTGAATGGTTCTTATAATTTAGTTAAAAAAAACTATCATGTGGAAAATTTGATAGAATTTCCTGGTCATTAATCATTTATTTTAGGCCTGTAAAAAGATTTTTTTCCTACAACAGCATTTAGAAAACCTAACATCCTAAATAAGTATATTTCCTTTTTTTTTTTATTAATAAAAAAATACAGAAGCATTTTAAAAAGAGCTGATATAAATATTGGACACACTTTAATGTATGCATTTAGATAACCATGGTGTTTTTTATTGTAATAAAATTTTGACCAAACCCAATGCCAATTTCTTGATAATTCTATTTCATATCTATATTTTTCATCAACAGCCTTAGCACCAAGATGTTTGATTTTTGATTTTGGTACGATGTAAATATTTTCATTATTATCAATTAATCTTTTGCATAAATCATCGTTTTCCAAATAAAGAAAAATATTTTCATCAAAATATTTTTTATTTCCAAAATTATCTAATTTATTTAATCTTGAAATATTTAATAGCATTGCAAACCCGTCAACGCTCTTTACTTTAAAAGGTTTATCTTTTTCATTTTTAAAATTTTCTCCCTCACTTAATTTATAGTTAGGATAATTTTCCTCTTCCATAATTGGGGAAATTATAGAAAAGGCCTCAATTTTTTTTGAGGCAATTATTATTTCATCAATTGTATCTTTTCTCAATATAACATCGGGATTCAGAATAAATCCATAATCAGTATCAATTTCACTTATTCCATAATTATTTCCTGCGCCCATGCCAATATTATTTTTTGATAATATACAGCGAACATTATTATATTTTTTTTCAATTTCATTTTTAAAAGATTCATTATTTGAGTTATCAACTATAACAATTTTGATATCTTTTGGTATTGAGCCAATACATTGATGAATCACATTTTCACTCATAAAGCATACAATAATTATAGTTAAATTTTGCCTAGATATTGACATATGATCGGTGTAATCAACTATACTAACACTTTTTACTAATGTAAAAATAAATTAATCAATGAAAAAAATAATTGTAACTGGTGGATTAGGTTTTATAGGGAGTAATTTGATAGAACTATTAATTAAAAAAAATTATTTTGTTATAAATATTGATAAAGTAACTTATTCATCAAATTTTTATAATGTAAGAGAATTTAAATCTCTTAAAAACTATAAGTTTATCAAATGTAGTATAGGAGATAAAAAACTTCATCAAATATTAAACAAATATAAGCCCTCTTGCATATTTAATCTTGCTGCTGAAACTCATGTAGATAGATCTATTGATAATCCAACCGACTTTATTAATAGTAATATTGTTGACATTTATAAACTATTAAACTCTTTTAAAAACTTTGCTAACAAACACAAGTGTAAGCTTATTCATATTTCCACTGATGAAGTTTATGGTGATATTTTAAAAGGCCGTTCAAATGAAAAATTTCCTTATAATCCTAGTTCACCATATGCGGCAAGCAAAGCAGCTTCAGACCACTTAGTAAGATCATATGTCAGAACTTATAAAATTCCCGCTATAGTGACTAATTGTTCGAATAATTACGGGCCAAAGCAACATCCTGAAAAATTAATACCAAAATTGATTTACAATATCTTAAACAACAAACCCTTACCAATTTATGGAAAAGGCACAAATTCAAGAGAATGGATTTATGTAAAAGATCATTGTGAGGCTTTAATAAAAGTATTTTTAAAAGGTAAGATTGGAGAATCTTACAATATTGGATCAAATAAAAATTTGAATAACTTACAAGTGTGTTCGCAGCTCTTAACTATTTCAAAAAAATTAATCAAAGTAGGAAAAAATGTTAAAATAAATTTTGTTAAAGATCGTCCAGGGCATGATATTAGGTATGCTTTGAACAGTCATAAAATTATTAAAACCCTTGGTTGGAAACCTAAAGTAAATTTTTTAGAAGGGATTAAGTTAACATTTGATTGGTACAGCAAAAATAAAAATTACTACAAAAATTTATCAAAAAAAGATATTATTAAAAGATTAGGGCAATCATGATTAAAAAAGGAATTATTTTAGCTGGTGGAAAAGGTAGTAGAATGAGTCCTTTAACTAAAGCAGTTAATAAGCAACTTCTTCCAATTTATGATAAGCCTTTGATTTTTTATCCATTATCAATTTTAATGCTTGCAGGAATTAAGGATATTTTAATTATTGTTAACAAAGGACAATTATATCAATATAAAAAACTAATTCCTAATGGAAATAATCTGGGAATAAAAATAACTTATTTAGAACAAGATAAACCTAGAGGGTTACCTGATGCATTTGTGATTGGGGAAAAATTTATTGGTAAAAATAATGTTGCTATGATCTTGGGAGATAACTTCTTTTATGGTCAAAATCTTACCTCAAAACTTCAAAAGAATATCAGAATAAAAAAAGGTGCGAGAGTTGTATTGCATAAAGTTCAGAACCCTGGAGCATTTGGAGTAGCGAAAGTAGACAAAAAAAATAAGATCTTATTAATTAAAGAAAAACCTAAAAAATTTTTATCAGATTTAGCAATAACAGGCTTGTACTTTTTTGATAACAAAGTAGTGGAATTAGCGAAAAAACTAAAACCATCAAAAAGAGGTGAAGTAGAAATTGTTGATTTATTAAATTTTTATAAATCTAAAAAACAGTTAAGTGCAGATATTATAGGAAGAGGTGGAGCTTGGTTAGATACAGGTTCAATAGAAGACTTTTATAAAACATCAGCATTTGTGTCCGCCATTGAAAATAGACAAGGATTTAAAATTGCATGCCTTGAGGAAATTGCTTTAAATAATAAGTGGATTTCAAAGAAACAGATAATTGAAGCGATTAGTTTTTATGGAAATTGCGAGTATTCAAATTATTTGAGAAGACTTGTCAAATAATGGTAGCGGGAAGTGGGATCGAACCACTGACCTCGGGCTTATGAGTCCCGCGCTCTAACCAACTGAGCTACCCCGCCATTTAACTTTGTTGATTTATAATATCTATAAATTTTGATTCAATAATTATTAATGACTAAATTTATATGAATTTTAAGCAAATTTGTAATTTTAGCTAAAAATTACTAGTCCAAACAAAATCAAACCGGTAGAGGCTGCAGCAGAGAAATAAAACTTTTTTCTTATTTCTTCTTTTCTATCTAATTTCACTCTGTTTAGAAGAACATTAATATCTGTTCTTGAAGAATTATTTTGTGAGCTGTCAGAAACTTTATACTTCGAAGCAAGTTTTTCTTTAACAGCATTAGCTAAATTTTTCATGAGAAGTAATAAAGCACCCTTTCTGATTATTAGCAAATAAAATTATAAAGACAGAAATATTCCAATGGAACCTAGCAACAGAACGCAAAATGAAAAAATAAAAATATTTTTTCTAAACTCTTTGTCTTGTTGTGCCTCTAATTTTGACTTCAAAACATTAATATCAACTCTTCCAGAACTAATTTTCTTAGGATTTAAAGGCTTTTCAGAAACATTAACATCATTTGGGGTCTCGATATTATTAGTATTCTCTGTAAAGCCTTTAATATTCATGACTCTATTAAAACATATATAATGATTGGAACAATTTAATGAAAGTTCAATTTGGGTCACTATTAAATTGACAACTGTTCAATTTGGGTTTCTACTAACATTATTAAACTTATGAGTATTCAAGAAATAGATTTTTCCAAAACCCTCACAGATGATCAAGTCTTTGAGACTATTATGTCAAATTATTCCTATTTAAGTAAGGATTGGATTTTTCATCAATGGCATTGGATGAACAATGTTTATAAACCATTTAAAGATCACTATAAATATTTAATTGTAATTTCGCTAATTGAAAAAACTCTACAATTTTATGATCAGATGAATATTCAATATAGCTATGATGATTATTATTCTAAATCAAACTTACAAATTGAAAAATTTAGCATTACAGAACTCTGTGAAAAATTAGATTTACCGAAAGAGACTGTCAGAAGAAAAGTTTTGGAACTTGAAGCAGAAGGAGTAATAAATCGTAATAAAAAAAAAATTTTAATTGATAGAAAAGCTTTTCCTTTTGTTAAACCAGAGCAACAAATTAAAAATTCATCAAAATATATACACCGGGTTTACCAGGCTTTAAACAAAGACAAAATTTATTCTAAAAAGCTTGATCAAAAAACAATTGAAAATATTATAAAAAAAAGATTCACATTATGTTGGCGTTGGTTTTACCGAATGCAAATACCATTAATAATTGGCTATCATAAATTTATGAATGATTTAACAACATTTCATATTTGGGGTACAGTTTCTATGAACCAGGTGTTAAACGTTTCAAAGCACTTAGATACTGGTGGTGATAAACCGTCTTTAGATTATTTTACTTCTAATACTATTTTGTTAGGTAATGTTGGTACGGACGCGGGAATAAGTGCAATGTCAATTTCAGATATGACTAACATTCCTAGGGCGACAATTATTAGAAAATGTAGATATTTACTAGAAAAAGATTTACTTAAGATTAATAAAAAAAAACAATATACTTTAAGCCAATTAAATTTCAGAAAAATTCTGCCCTATCAAACAGAAATGTTTAAGTTTAAAGCAAAGTTTATCCGTAAAGTTTTAAATCTCCTTGTAATATCTTGAAGATTATGTACTAATAGATTGTTGCGGAAATACTTAGAGGGGTCATGGGTATAGTAACAACAATAGCACCATTTGCGCTAGCTCTAATTATGTTGGGGCTAGGTGCATCATTAACAGTAAAAGATTTTACAAGAGTATTTCAGCATCCAAAAGAATTTTTTGTTGGTTTAATTTGTCAATTAATTGTTCTTCCAATTACTGGTTATCTATTAATAATTATTTTAAAAACTCCGATTGAGCTAGCGTTAGGGGTAATGTTGATTGCAGCCGCACCTGGTGGAGTAACATCAAATGTGCTAACTAAATTTGCAGATGGAGATGTTGCGCTATCTATATCTCTTACTGCTTTTACCAGTTTAATAAGTATTGTTTCAGTCCCTTATATAATTTTTTTATCAATTGATTTATTTGATATTACTTATGTTGAAAAAGAAGTTTCAATGCTTGGTATATCATTAAAAATGTTTTTTGTTGTTACGGTACCTGTAATAATTGGAATGATTATTAGAAAATTTTTTAGTAATTTTATAGAAAATAATATAAAAATTATTGAAAGAATATCTATAGGACTATTTTCAATTGTTTTTATTGCTATCTATATTCAGGAATGGGACAGTATCATAATGTTTCTCACTACAGCTGGAACTATTGCTTTAGTCTTAAATATTTCAATGATGATTATAGGTTTCTATGTTGCTAAATTTTTCGCATCAGGTGTTGCTCAACAAAAATGTATATCTCTCGAGTGTGGATTACAAAATGGAACATTAGCTGTTTTTGTAGGAACTCAACTATTTGGGCAAAACATGACTTACATGGTTCCAACTGCAGCTTATGCTTTAATTATGATGATGACTTCTGTTTTTTTTGTATTTTTCTTAAGAAATAGAACTTAATTATTTTTAAAATTAGTTTGTTTTAAAGGTTTGTTAATTATTTCAATTGGATATTTTTTTTTCTCAACTTCAATAAATAAATCTTTCTTGTGAAGTTCGTCATTTGAAATATCGTTATTGATATAACCAAATGCTAGATTTTTCTTAAAATTAAAGGAATAATTACCAGATGTTGATCTACCTATAATGTTATTTTCTAAATAAATGGGCTCATCATGAAGCAATAATGGCTCACCTGGTTTACTATCTTTTAAAGTAAACATTGCAAATCTACTTTTAATTTTTTCTTTTTTAATTTTTTCTAAAGCTTTTTTACCAATAAATTCATCCTCTTTTTTAGAGCTAATTGTAAAAGTTAATCCTGCTTGATATTGATTTTCCTCTGGTGAAATATCATGTCCCCAATGTAAAAATCCACTCTCCATTCGCATAATATCCATAGCATGCATGCCACAATTCAAGAGGTTAAAATCTTTTCCTTTATTAACTAATAATTCATAAATTTTTTTAGCTTCTTCAGATTTTACATATAACTCATAACCTAATTCCCCAACATAAGACAATCTTTGAGTCCAAATTTTAATTCCTTCAATCATAATATATTTTGCTGTCCCAAATCTAAAATTCCCATTTTCAAAATTATCTTTTGAAATTGATTTCATTAAATCTCTACTTTTTGGTCCGAAAACTCCAAATACACAAAAATCATCAGTAACGTCTTTTAACTCAATATCTTTTGTGAGGTGTTTTTTTATGTGAAATTTATCTCTTTCTCGAGTAGCTGCAGAACTTATTATTCTAAAGTGATCTTTATCGATACAAACAACTGTTAAATCTGTTTCAATTCCACCATCAGGATTTAACATATGTGTGTAAATACATTTACCAATTTCATTTTTTATATTTGCTGTGCAAATTTTTTGTAATTCTTTATGAGCTTTATCGGATTTAATCTCAAATTTTGAAAATGGTGTTAGATCAAATAGACCAACGTTTTTAACAGTATTATTTGTTTCATATTCTGCTGAAGGATACCAGTTTTGGTAATTATAACTGTATTCATATTCTGTTTTTTCTCCATCTAAAGCAAACCACATTGGTCTTTCGTATCCTCCGGAAACACCAAAACATGCTCCGAAACTTTTTAATTCATCATGGTATGGAAGTGTTTTTATATTCCTTGAAGTTTTATGTTGTTTAAATGGCCAATGCATTCCATATAAATCTCCTAAAGATTCCGTAATTCTTTTTTTGATAAAACCTAAATCAGAGTGAAATTTTTGAAATCTTTTAATATCATAGCAAAAAATATCTTCATTAATATGACCATTGATTAACCATTCAGCTGTAACTTTACCAACACCTCCACCGCTTCCAATTCCAATACTATTTAAACCGCAACATACAAAAAAGTTTTTTATTTCAGGCACTTCTCCTAGTAATGTATTAGTATCTGGGGTAAATGACTCTGGGCCTGAAAAAAATTTTCTAATTCCTGCTTTTTCTAAAACTGGAAATCTTTTTATTGCAGTAGCTAAATAAGGTTCAAAATGCTCAAAATTTTCTTGAAATTCTCCAAAAGAAAAATCCTCTGGAACTTTATTAATTCTATCCCAAGCTGGGATAGATTGTGACTCAAATATTCCAACTAATATTTTTCCAGCATCCTCCTTAATATAAGTTCTATTATCAAAATCTCTTATCACTGGTAAAGTTTTTGAAAGATTTTCAATTGGCTCTGTAATAATATAAAAATGTTCTGCTGGATAAAGAGGTATACTTACTCCAGCTTTTTTTCCAATTTGACGTGACCACATTCCAGAAGCTAAAACAATATACTCACAATCAATTTTATGACCATTTACTTTTACTCCAGAAATTTTTCCATTCTTAGTTAAAATTTCATCGACAGGAGATTTTTCAAAAATCTTTGCTCCTTCCATTCTAGCTGCTTTTGCTAACATATGTGTTACTCCTGATGGATCTGCAGCACCATCACCAGGCATTAAAATTCCTCCTAAAACTTCATTGGTATTTACAATTGGATAATCTTTTTTAATTTGATCTTTGTCTAAAATTCTTACATCAACATCAAAAAGCTGGGCTGTTGTTGCTTGTCTTTGAAGTTCTTGCCATCTACCTTTATTTTCAGCAATTGAAAGTGCACCGTTCAATCGCAATCCAGCTGAATGATCAACTTTTTTTTCGAGTTCTTTATAAAGATCTAAAGTATATTTTCTAATTTTAGTAATTGCTGCAGATGGACCTAATTGACTGACTAATCCAGCTGCATGCCAAGTTGTGCCTGAAGTTAATTGATCTCTTTCTAAAAGAATTGTATCTTTCCATCCAAATTTAGCTAAATGGTAAGCCACCGAACAACCTACCACTCCACCTCCTATAACAACAACTTTAGTGCTACTTGGAAGTTTTTTTTCCATTTAATTAATTTTTGATTGCATCTCCTGGGTTAACATATTCATGTCCAAAAACATCTGCAACAGCTTTATAGGTCACATGGCCTTTATAAACATTTAATCCTGCTAAAAAGTTTTTATCTTCTCCTAAGGCTTTTTGATAACCTTTGTTTGCTAATTTAACCAGATAAGGAAGAGTTGCTTGATTTAAAGCAAAAGTAGAAGTTCTTGGAACTCCACCAGGCATATTTGCTACACAATAATGTACTACATTATCGACTATATATGTTGGATCTCCGTGCGTTGTAGGTTTACTTGTTTCAACACATCCGCCCTGATCAATTGCAACATCCACAATTACTGATCCTCTTTTCATAAATTTTAACATATCTTTGGTTACTAATTTTGGTGCTTCTGCACCAGGTATTAAAACTCCACCCACTAATAAATCTGCTTCAGCAACTAATTTATTTAAATCTATTTTATCACTTTGTTGTGGAATAATTTTATCACCAAATATCTCAACTAATTGTTTCAATCTTGTTTCAGATTTATCTACAATATGAACTTTAGCTCTCATACCGGTAGCTATAATTGCAGCGTTTTCACCAACTACTCCACCACCAAGAATCAATACATTCGCTGGCTCACCTCCTGGTGCTCCTCCTAAAAGAACTCCTCTACCCTTTTGATTTTTTTCTAAACAGTGTGCTCCAGCTTGAACTGACATACGACCTGCTACTGCACTCATTGGTGCAAGTAATGGAAGCCTGCCATTATCATCTGTTACAGTTTCGTATGCAATATTTATGCTTTTTGATTTCATTAACCCTTCAGTTAATTCTTTTGCAGCAGCTAAATGAAGATAAGTATATACGATTTGATTTTCTCTAATCATATCAACTTCCACTTTCTGAGGCTCTTTAACTTTAACAATAATTTCTGCGTCGTTAAAAATGTCAGCTGCATTTTTTGCAATTTTAGCGCCAGCCTTTAAGTATTGATCGTTTTCAAAACCAGCTTCAAAACCACCATTATTTTCGATTAAAACTTCATGACCTTCTGATACTAATGTTTTTACACTATCAGGTGTTAGGCCAATTCGATTTTCTTGAGGTTTAATTTCCTTAGGTACACCAATTCTCATTAATGAAATTTAATTCTTTTTACTTTTTGCGTAATTAGTTATTCCAGTTCTTAGTTTTTCTATAATTTCATCAATATGTTTTTTTTCACAAATAAACATCGGTGCTATAATTAAACAATCACCAGTAGCTTTGAAATTTACCCCGGCATCATAACAATGTTTAAAGGTAGCTAAGCCTGCTTTACCAGGTCTTCCATCAGTTTTAATATCTATACCACCCATCATTCCATAACCTCGAATATTATCTACAACATCAATATCTTTTAAAGAAAATAGACCCTCTTGGAAGTAAGGCGCAAGTTCTTTTGCTCTATTGAAAATATCTTCTTTTTCAAAAATATCTTGAACAGCTAGTGCTGCTGCAACAGAAACTGGTATTCCCGAATAAGTATAACCATGAAATAATTCTATCGCACCTTTAGGAGAATTGTCCATCAACGCATCATAAATTTCTTCTTTACAAGCAACCACACCAAATGGAACTATTCCATTAGTTGTTGCTTTGGCCATGGTCATTATATCAGGTGTTACACCAAACTCTTGAGCTCCAAAAGCTGAACCAGTTCTTCCCCAGCCCGTAATTACTTCATCAAAAATTAAAAGTATTTTATGTTTGTCACAAAGTTCTCTCAATCTTTGTAAATATCCAACTGGTGGAACTAAAGTTCCTGTTGAACCAGCAATCGGTTCAACAATACAGGCTGCAATATTATCTGAACCAAAATTAGTACAAATTCTTTCTAAGTCATTTGCAATTTCAGCACCTGTTTCAGGTTGACCTGATATAAATTTATGTTCATCTAAGTGTGTATGTCTCATATGAACAACACCTGGCATCAATACACTTGCATAAGCTTTGACATTGTTGATCATGCCACCAACTGATGTTGCACCTATGTTCATACCGTGGTAAGCACGTTCTCTTCCAACAAATCTAAATCTTTGTCCTTCGCCTCTTGCTTTATGGTAGGCAATACTAATTTTGATCGCTGTTTCAACTGCAGTAGACCCACAGATTGTATAAAAAATTTTATTTAAATTTCCTGGTGTATGTTTTGAAATTCTAGTTGCTAATTCAAAAGATCCACCAAATCCTTGTTGAAACGGTTGGCAGTAATCTAAAGTTTGTAATTGATTTGTTATTGCCTCAATAATTTCTTTTCTGCCATGTCCTAAAGGATTACAGAATAATCCTGAGCTAGCGTCAATTTGTGTTTTACCCTGGTGATTTTTTAAGTATACACCTTTTGCTTCAACTATAAGTTTTGGATTTTCTTTAAAATCTCTATTAGATGTAAATGGCATCCAATGTTCATTTAAAGAATTTGGAACAGATGTTCTTTTTTCTGAGCTCATATTAAAATTTTATAAATGGTTAATTAATGAATCCTTAGACTAATTAAGTCTAATAAACCACCAAAATAATTGTCACAACTTGAAGTTGTGTAACTAGAATGAGCATTTTTTTGTTTTACATATAGGTCAAATTAATCTTAAAATTGAAACATATAAATAAACAAGGAAGAGGAAAAATGAAAAAAATAATTAGTTTTATTCTTGGATGTTTTGTAGCTCTTAATCTTTCAATTTCAGTTGCTAATTCAGCAGCTAATGAAGTTAGAGTTGCATACTTCTTAGAGTGGCCAAGCCCAAATCTAGAGGATATGATGAAGAAAAACTTCGCTAAAGCTCTTGGGGTTCCTGTTAAGTGGACAAACTTTACTAATGGTGGTGCGATGACTGATGCTATGTTAGCAGGAGATATTGATATCTCTTACTCTCAAGGTTTAGTTCCATTCATTAATGCGGTTAAATCAAAAGCTCCTATCAAACTTGTAGATGTAGCTATGGAATACGGAATGGGTGGTACAACTTGTGTAACATCTAATGCTTCTGGTATAACAAAAGCTAACGCTACAGAGCTTGAAGGTAAAAAAGTTGCTGTTCCACTAGGTACGATGGCTGAATACGTTTTTGACGAAAGTATGAAAGTTGTTGGTGCGGATAGAAAAAAAATGGATATCATTCAAATGGACCCTGAAGAAGGTGCTGCTGCTTTAGTAAGTGGCGATGTTGTAATGGCATGTTTATTTGGTGGTAACTCAATTAAAGCTGCAACTGCAGTTGGATCTAGATTGCTTACAGTTCAAGAAGCTAGAGACGCAGGTATCTTAGGTATTGATATCACTTCAGTAACTACTAAGTTTATGAAGGAAAATCCAGGTATGCTAAGAACTTTTATTGAAGTAACTCATGAGGCTAATGCGAGATATAGAGCTGGTAAAAGCGATATGAACTCAATGTCAAAAGCTTCTGAAATGAAAGTTGCTGATATGAAAGAAACTTTAAGTGGCTTTAAATTTCTAACACCTGAGGAAACTAAACAATCTATGGAAAGCGGAAATCTTGATGCATTCTTAAAAGGAATGGGAACACCAAGAGGAAACGTAGATACTAGTTTCTTACCTTTATAATCTAAGGGTAATTTAAATTTTAATAGGCGCCAATTGTAATAAATTGGTGCCTATTTTTTTATTAAAAATTCAAATATAAAGTCTCTTTATGAGTGATTTAGTTTCACAAAATCTTAATATGATTTTTAAAACTCCTAAAGGAGAAACTGTTCATGCTTTAAAAGATTTAAATTTCACTCTTAAAAAAGGAGAACTTCTTACTGTTCTTGGACCATCTGGTTGTGGAAAGACTACGTTATTAAATATTACCGCAGGATTTATTAGACCAACTTCCGGAAGTATTACCCTTAATAATAAAGAAATAGATGGACCTGGTGTTGAACGAGGAATGGTTTTTCAGCAAGGTGCTTTATTTGAATGGCTAACAGTTGCTGAAAATGTCAACTTTGGATTAAGAATGAAAAAAGAAGATCCATTTGAAACTCAAAAAAAAGTTGATGAATGGTTAGAGATTGTTGGATTAAAAGGTTTTGGAAATACTCCGACTTATCAATTATCTGGAGGAATGCAGCAAAGAGTTGCTCTTGCAAGATGTCTAATCAATAACCCAGATTTGATTTTAATGGATGAACCATTAGGAGCTCTAGATGCTCTAACTAGAGAAAAAATGCAGTCACTAGTTTTAAAAATTTGGAAAGAAACTGGCAAAACAATTATTCTGATTACTCACTCAGTTGAAGAAGCCTTGCTTCTTGGAGAAAGATTATATGTGATGGCTCCAAGACCAGGAAGGATACATAAAGAATATAATCTACCATTTGCTTCAATGGGATTAAAAGAAGATTTAAGAGAGATTAAAAAAAACAAAGAGTTTTCTCAAAAGCGAGAGGAAATCCTTGAAATGATCTGGAACATGGAAGAGGAAATTATGGGGAAAGATAATTAAATGTTAACTCAAATATTAACTTTTCTGATATTCTTCGCTGTAGTCGGCTGTATTCTTTATGGAAGAAGATTAATAAGAACTGAAAAAGTAGACGCAGTATTTGGAAATCCTGAGAGAGCATTAGGTGGTACTCACTGGGTAATTGTTGGAAGTAGTTTTTTACTTTTAATTTGGCTTTATTATTCCTGGGATATTGCTAAAGGATTTTATCCAAAATCTGCCAACGAGCTATGTCAAGTTGCAAAAGTTAATGACTCTTTACTTGGGTTAAAATATCAATTTCCAATTGAAGAAAGAGAGTTCAAAAGTACTTCACAAATAAAAAAAGAAAACAAAAACTTAAAATTAATTCAAAGTGAAATTCAAAATTCTGAAGAACTAAATAGTCAACAAAAAACAATATTAATTAGTTATATAAGCAAAACCACTCAGCTTATCCCGTTACTTACTAATGAAGACTTATTAGAGATTGAGACACAACAAAAAATAGATGCAATCACAGGAAAAATTAATCTATTAACTGAGAATTTCCAAAAACCTGATTATCCATTTGAAAGTGAGCAAGAACTTAACGAGCGACTTAAAGCAGTAGAAGAAGAAGGTGGTTGGGGTATAACTAAAGTAGATGCAGGCTCAGGTTCTATTGAAAATACATTAGAAGTGCCTTTGGTGCCTGCAACATATAGAGGATTAAAGTTTCACACCGCCGCACAAGAATTAAATTTAATAAGTGATGAATTTTTCAAGTTAAGAAATCATAATCCTCAATTTAAAAAAAAGATTAAAGAATTAAAAGACGAAATCAAATCTTATAGAAAAAATTTAAGTGATAGTGATGAAGTGGCCTCAACATACGCAAAAAATATAGTTAAGATTGCTAGAAGAATTGAATTTGCAAGTATCTACCCACCAAATGCATTAAATAAAATGCAGGCAGCTATTATTAAATTTGAAAATGCTCAAAAAAAAGAACAAGGTGGATTAAGATTAGTCGATATTTTCTTATTTCCTGCAGGAACTATTGTTGCTAGTGGTCCGAGTTGTTCAGAACAAGGTTCTGGTAGATGGTTACCAAAACCATCCGATACCTTTAATAAATTCATATTAATGTCAAAACCTAGTGTTGGTTATAAAGATATTCCTCTATTGTGGATACAAATGGTTGATGTGAGTAAAATGATTGGTTTCATTTTACCAGACTGGATTGCAGATATTTTACCGGGTGAGTATCCTGTTCATAGTAAAGATGGAATAGTAAAACAAAACTTCAAAGGAGGAGTATTAAAAATTGTAACTGGTGATTTTAATTTGTTTAAGGTACCTGTTCCTTACGGACATATTTGGGATTCATTTTTAAGAGTTTTTCTTGGCTTAGTTTTTGGAATATTGATTGGTGTACCGCTTGGTCTATTTATGGGACTGAATAGATTTGCAAAAGGTTTTTTTGACCCTTTGATTGAGCTATATAGACCAGTGCCACCTCTTGCGTGGGCTCCTCTTATTATCTCAGTTTTGGGGATTGATAATACTGGAAAAGTGTTCTTACTATTTATGGTATCATTATCGATAATGATAATCTCGGCTCGAGCTGGTGCATCAGGAACACAATTATCAAAAATTCATGCCGCTCACTCATTAGGAGCATCAAAAAGACAAATATTAAGACATGTTATTTTTCCAAACTCATTGCCTGAAATACTTACTGGTATAAGAGTTGCAGTGGGTATGTGTTGGGGAACCTTGGTAGCTGCAGAATTTTTAGCTGGTACTACTGGTATTGGTTTTGTTGAAAATGTAGCTAAAAAATATTTTCAATATGAGGTTATTTGGATAACAATTTTTATCATGGGAATGCTTGGATTGTTATTTGATATAACACTTAGAAAAATAATTGATAAAACAATTCCATGGCGTGGAAAAGGTTAAATTGAAAGCTGCAATCTTAAAGAAAGAAGTAATCCAAGTTTTTAAAAATTTTGGTCTTAGCCAAGACCATGCAAAAATTTCTGCAAATGCGCTAATAAATGCTGAGTTAGTTGGAGCCTATGGACATGGGTTATCACGTCTAAAAATGTATTGTGATCGAATATCGAAAAAAGTAATTAATCCAAAACCTAAAATAAAAATAAAAAATATTTCACAATCTATTTCTCATATTGATGCTGACAATAGTATTGGCTTTGTGGCAGCTGACATTGCAATAAAAAAAGCTATTAAAAATGCAACGAAAACAGGAATAGGTTTGGTTGCAGTAAAAAACAGTGGTCATTACGGGCTCTCTGGATATTACGCAGAACAAGCAGTTAAAAAAAATTTAGTCACTATGATTTATACAAATGCACCTCCTGCAATAGCTCCTCACGGAGCTTTAAAAAGTTTATTTGGAACTAATCCAATTTGTTTCGGTGCTCCAGTTGGGAAAAAAGTACCTTTTATATTAGATACCTCAATTGCTAT